>JASEIZ010000072.1 GCA_030017395.1 Desulfobacterales bacterium
TGGATGCCGGATCAAGTCCGGCATGACGATTTCAAGACTTTTTACGAGAGCATCATTATTAACTAAGGGTGGTAATTATGAAAGGAATAATACTTGCCGGCGGATCCGGCACAAGGCTTTATCCGATTTCCATGGTTGTCAGCAAACAACTTCTTCCAGTTTATGATAAGCCGATGATTTACTATCCCCTTTCGGTTGTTTTGCTGGCAGGGATTCGGGAAATCCTTGTGATCTCGACGCCTCAAGACATTCCTCTTTTCAGAAAACTCCTTGGAGATGGATCACAGTGGGGCGTTTCTTTTTTTTATGCCGAGCAGCTCCGTCCAGAAGGTTTGGCACAGGCATTTATAATAGGACGGGAATTTATAGGCGACAGCGGTGTTTGCATGGCGCTTGGCGATAATATTTTTTATGGGCATGGATTGACACAGCTTCTAAACAAAGCAGTATCGAGAAAGAAAGGAGCAACTATTTTCGGGTACTGGGTTAAAGACCCGCAGCGCTATGGGGTGGTGACTTTTGATGAATCAGGCAAAGCAATAAACATAGAGGAGAAACCCAAAAACCCAAGGTCCAACTATGCTGTAACAGGACTTTATTTTTATGATAATATGGTTGTTGATATTGCCGCAGGGCTGCGGCCATCTCCAAGAGGGGAGCTTGAAATTACGGATGTGAACAAGGCGTATCTTAAAATGGGAAAGCTCCATGTCGAAAAATTCGGCAGAGGAATAGCGTGGCTGGATACAGGAACTCACCAATCGCTTATGCAGGCTTCTAACTATATTGAAACGATTGAAAACAGACAGGGGCTCAAGGTGGCATGCATTGAAGAGATAGTTTATAAAAAGGGCTACATAGATGCGGCTCAGGTGGAAAAACTGGCTCAGCCTCTTCTGCAAAACGGTTACGGCCGGTATTTAATGGATATGCTTAGATACACCTAACACTTTTTAGCCATGAATATTATAAAAACAGATCTTGAAGGGGTAATTATTGTTGAACCTAAGGTGTTTATAGATAGCCGCGGTTTTTTCATGGAGACATATAATCAGGGCAGATACAAAAAAAGTATAAATCGTGTCTTTGTTCAGGACAATCTTTCCTATTCTGTGAAAGGCACACTCAGGGGGCTGCACTTTCAGATAAAGCGGCCACAGGCAAAGCTTGTACAGGTTGTTACAGGTGAAATATTTGATGTGGCTGTTGATATTAGACAGGGTTCATCAACATTTGGCAAGTGGACAGGCGTTTATCTGTCGGAAAAAAATAAACGCCAGCTTTTTATACCAGAAGGTTTTGCGCATGGCTTTTGCGTGATAAGTGAAACAGCACATTTTTTATATAAATGTTCAGATTTTTATTTTCAGCATGACGAGGGCGGAATCATTTGGTCTGATCCGGATATAGGTATTAACTGGCCGGTTAAGGACCCGATTGTTTCAGAGAAGGATAAACAACTTCCTAATTTATCAGATATCAATGAAAAATATAAGAAATTTTAGCATCATAGCTCATATTGATCATGGCAAATCGACTCTGTCGGATCGCCTCATACAATTTACCGATATTGTAAATGATCGGGATTTTAAGGATCAGATACTTGATACCATGGACATAGAGCGGGAGCGGGGCATTACGATAAAGAGCCAGACTGTTTGCCTTCCATATACTGCAAAAGACGGGAATACATATATTTTAAATCTTATAGATACACCAGGCCATGTGGATTTTACTTATGAAGTTTCACGAGCTCTTGCCTCATGCGAAGGGGTTCTTCTTTTGATAGATGCCAGCCAGGGCGTTGAAGCCCAGACTCTGGCCAACCTTTATCTTGCCATGGAGCACAATCTTGAGATTATTCCCGTGATAAACAAGATAGATCTGCCGTCTGCCGATATTGATAAGGTTAAAATGCAGATAGACAAGGATCTCGGACTCGATCCTTCAACAGCAATTCTTACTTCAGCAAAAGAGAGTATTGGGATCGAAGATGTTCTCGAGGCAATTGTAACGAGACTGCCGTCGCCGTCCGGAGATTTAGAAGCGCCGCTTAAGGCTTTGATTTTTGATTCTCATTATGATTCTTTCCGTGGAACCATAGTCCATCTTCGCGTGTTTGAGGGAAGGATAACCCCAGGTGATATTATTTCCTTTATGTCCAACAAGGCTGCTTACAGGGTTGAGGAGGTTGGAATATTTCAGTTAAAAAGGAATCTCTGCAAGGAACTTTCAGCAGGCCAGGTAGGATATCTTATTGCGGGAATAAAGACCGTAAGTGATACAAAATGCGGCGATACAATTACGTTAAGGAATCGACCCTGCAAAAAACCTATGCAGGGATTCAAAGAGGCAAAACCGGTTGTTTTTTCTTCCATCTACCCTGTGGCTTCTGATGAATATGAAGAATTGACCGCTGGATTAGAGAAGCTCAAGCTAAATGATTCTTCACTTATTTATGAAAAGGATAGTTCCGCTGCCCTTGGCTTTGGTTTTCGCTGCGGTTTTTTGGGCCTTCTTCATCTCGAGGTAGTGCAGGAACGGCTTGAGCGCGAATATGATCTTTCTTTGATACTAACGGCGCCGTCCGTGCGATACAAACTTACTATGCAGGACGGCTCAACACTAATAATTGACAACCCCGCTTTATATCCCGATCCTGCCGGTATTCAGCGGACTTATGAGCCTTTTATTCGCGCATCAATAATAATTCCTAGCCATTACATGGGAACGGTGATGAAACTGTGCCTTGACAGGCGAGGAATTAACACCACTTATCAATATCTTACAACCAATCGTCTTGAGATGATATTTGAACTTCCGCTTGCAGAGGTTATCTATGATTTTTATGACAGGCTCAAGTCTGTTACGCAGGGTTACGGATCCTTTGACTATGATTTAATCGACTATAGGGATACGGATCTTGTAAAGGTGGATATCCTAATAAACGGAGAGCGTGTGGATGCTCTTTCCCAGCTCGTTCACAGGGACAGGGCTGCTGAACGGGCAAGACATGTCTGTGAAAAGCTGCGTGATGAAATTCCCAAACAGATGTTTAAGGTTGCTGTCCAGGGGGCGATTGGCGGAAAAATAATAGCCCGCAAGACAGTTTCCGCTTTTAGAAAAGATGTTACGGCAAAATGTTATGGAGGAGATATTACCAGAAAACGCAAGCTCCTTGAGAAGCAAAAAAAAGGGAAAAAAAGGATGAAAATGGTAGGCAAGGTAATGATTCCTCAGTCGGCATTTCTGGCGGTCTTGAAGACAGGTAGCGATTGAGGGATTGCTCACGCAGGCGCAAAGGCGCTAAGTAAATAGGAAAGAGAATAGAGAATTGAGGGATTAGGGATTGAGGGAGCAGGATTTTACGTTCGTCATTCCGGCGAAAGCCGGAATCCAGATTGTAGGTTGGATTGAGGGATTGAAGGATTAATTTTTTCGTGTTCTTTGTGGTGAAATATATATGGAAAGAGGAAAGTATTTCAAGAGTAGTCAATGGGTTATAGTTTTAAAATCTTTGCGTCTTTGCGTGAGCAATTCCTAAATTAGATACTGGAGGATTTATGGGCAAAACTATTGCTGAAAAAATCTTTGATTCCCATTTGGTTGATAACCCTTCGGAAAATATCCATGTGATAAGGCTGGATGCTGTATTCTGCCATGAAATAACAACTCCAGGAGCGATAAACGATTTAATTGCAAAGGGAAAGGACAGGGTTTTTGATTCTACTAAAATCAAGGCTGTGATCGATCACGTGACACCGGCAAAGGATTCAAAAACCGCCATGCAGGGCAAAATACTGCGTGACTGGGTATCGCGGCATAATATTTATGATTTTTTTGACATTGGTAGAAACGGGGTTTGTCATGCGATTTTCCCGGAAAAAGGTTTTGTACGACCAGGTTATACAGTGATCATGGGTGATTCGCATACCTGCACACATGGCGCATTTGGAGCGTTTGCGGCAGGTGTCGGCACGACAGATCTTGAGGTTGGTATCCTGAAGGGAGTGTGTGCGTTTCATCATCCTCTAACCATTAAAATTAACATAGCCGGCAAGCTGCGTGAAGGTGTTTATGCAAAAGATGTGATCCTTTCCATTATTGGAAGGCTGGGCGTAAACGGCGCAACCGGGAAAGTTATAGAATTTGCAGGCCCTGTAGTGGATGCTATGAGCATGGAAGCCAGGATGACCTGTTGCAACATGGCGATTGAAGCCGGTGCAACCTGCGGTATATGCTGTCCCGATATGAATACGGTGGAATATCTCTGGGAGTTTATTAAGGGTGATTATGCAACAAAAAAGGAGGCTTTTGAGGAATTTAACAAATTTTATTCTGATCCGGATGCAATATACGAAGATGTTATGGAGCATGATATCAGTAGGCTGGAACCGCTGGTTACATTCGGGTATAAACCAGACCAGGTAAAACCGGTAAAAGAGATGGAAGGGATTAAGGTTGACCAGGTTTATATTGGATCATGCACAAATGGAAGGATAGAAGATCTTCGTGTTGCAGCGCAGGTATTAAAAGGCGAGAAGATCAGCGATTATGTCCGTGGTATTCTGTCGCCTGCTACTCCAAAGGTTTTCAGCAGGGCAATGGAAGAAGGAATATTAAAAATATTTATGGATGCCGGATTTTGCGTTACTAATCCAACATGCGGGGCATGCCTTGGAATGAGCAACGGAGTGCTTGCAGAAGGTGAGGTGTGCGCTTCCACTACGAACCGGAATTTTAACGGCCGCATGGGCAAAGGGGGCATGGTTCATCTCATGAGTCCTGCGACAGCCGCTGCAACCGCTATAGCAGGGCATATTACTAATTCTAAGGAATTCAGGGATTAAGGGATTAGCCACAGACACACAAAGGCTGACACAGACATTTGTCCGGCGGACATCGCCGGGCAAAAATAGTCATCGCTTCGCGAAAAAAAGATTATGTTGTTTTGTCCGTGTGTTTCTGTGGCAAAGATTTAGGGATTTTGAACCGCAGAACCGAAGAACAAGAAACCGCAGAATATCGAAGTGCTTTAATACTTCATCATTCGACATTTCTTGTTCGATATTCGATATTCGCTTTTTAAATTAGACTGTAGGTTGGGTTGAGCAAAGCGACACGAAGTGAAGCCTGCGCTAAACCCAACAACCTTAGAACTTATATTTTTTTGCGTCTTTGCGCCTTTGTGTGAGGAATTGAGGGATTGGAGAGAATAATGAAAAATTTTGGCGGCAAGGTGCTGTTTCTTGACAGATCGGATATAAATACCGATGAAATAATTCCTGCAAAATACCTTACTGAAATTTCAAAAGAGGCTCTCAAACCTTATCTTTTAGAGGATTTAGAGCTTGATAGCTTTTCTCCAAAGCAGGATATAGAGGGGAAAAACGTTATTATAACAAGAGCAAATTTTGGATGCGGATCTTCCAGGGAGCATGCGCCATGGGCGCTTGAAACAAACAACATCAACCTCGTTATTGCGGAAAGCTTTGCAAGGATTTTCAGGCAGAACATGTTTAACTGCGGGATGATGGCGGTTGAGCTGCCTGCTGTGATAATAGACCATATTTTTAAACGGTTTTCCGGCAAAGAAACATCTCTTGAAACTGATCTTCAAAAAAATTTATTTGTTATTAAAGCCGATGAACTAACAGATGAGATATCTTTTAATATCTCCGATTTTGATCGATCGCTTGTAGATGCAGGCGGATGGGTCGAGTATGCTGATTCGAGATATTAGAACATTTACTCTTCGAGAAAGTGTTTCCAGATTTTTTTTACCTCTTTGCGTAAATCATAAAATTCATTTTCAGGCACAAGGATAGGCTTTTCCTGAAGCCTGAGTCTGTGCACCTCGGATCTATAGGTGAGAAAAGCCTCTTTGAGAAAAATTGCAATATCTTTATCGATTACGTTTGTTTGTGTAAGTGTTTCAAGAATACGCACATTGTCGGTCCATTTTAAAAGCTCGGCATGTTCGTAAGATTTTAAAAGCACCAGATATTGAATCAGAAATTCAATGTCAACAATTCCACCTTTATCCTGTATTAGATCAAATAGTTCGGGTTCAGGGCTTAACAGCTCTTTGCGCATACGTTCACGCATAGTGCGCACCTCTTCCTGAAGCGTGGATTTAATTCTGGGAAGCGCGAGCGCCTCTTTTCTTATTTGCTCAAAGTATTTTGTCAACTTAATATTGCCGCTTATCGGCCTTGCCCTGACAAGCGCCTGGTGTTCCCATGTCCAGGCATTTTTTATTTGATAATCGCGAAACGATTCAATATGGCCGACCAGAGGGCCGGCGCTTCCGCTGGGACGCAGCCTCATGTCGATTTTATAAAGCATACCAGCAGCAGTATGTGTTGTTAAAATATGCACAATTCTTTGCCCAAGGCGCGCAAAAAACTGTGAATTGTCAATAGAGCGGATACCCCCTTTTGTTTGTTCCTTTGCGCCTGCATGAAGAAAAACCAGGTCAAGATCAGCGCCATACCCAAGCTCAATTCCCCCAAGCTTTCCATAGGCGATCACAGCAAACCCCTTGTCAATTGTATGTTCGCCTATAACGCAGGTCGGTGTGCCGTGTTTTTCAATCAGATAATTCCACGCCAATTCAATAACTTTATTTACGATTGTTTCGGCAATTTCGGTAAGATGATCGCTGGTTCTCATAAGCTTTACAGCGCCGGTAACATCTGCCGCAGCCACTCGCAATATATTAACCTGTTTAAATATGCATAATTCTTGTATCCGGCTTTCAAGATCATCGCCGGGAATCGGCTCAAGCTTTTTTTGCACTTCTTTTTCAAGTTCATCCCTTTCAGGCGGGACGTATAAAGTACGCGGGTCAAGCAGTTCATCAAGAAGCACAGGATGACTGGATAGAAACGAGATAACCCACGGACCGGCATTCGCAAGCTTGATAAGATGGGAAAGTGCTGTCGGGTTTTCCAGCAGAAGGGCAATGTAGCAGGTTCGTCTTTCAATAGTTTTAATCAGATCGATTATGAGATTCAGAACAGGATAAGATAGTTTTAATTTGCCGATTTCTTGCAGGACAAGCGGAATTAATCTGTCAAGCCGTTTCCGGCCTTCGATGCTGAGCGCGCGAGTATGCGAATCATTGCGAAGATGATCCAGAAGGCGCAACACTTTTTCAGGCCCGTCAAATCCGGCATCAGAAAGCAAATTTATACTTTTTTCATTATCTATAAGGTTTTGCCAGATGCCTTTTAATTTGATTTCTATTTTTGCTTCTTGTTTATCACGTTCTATTCCGCCATCCGGTTCTTTTTCAGCCAGCAGCGCATTGAAATGATAATGAACCCTTTCCGTGTGCCTGTTAAGGCGCAAATAAAAAGACTCCCAGTCAACAAAACCCATTGATACGGCAAGGCGTTCTCTACCCGAACGATCCAAAGGAAGCTGGTGGGTTTGCTGGTCGGAAAATTCCTGGAGCCGGTGTTCGGTGTTACGCAAAAATTTATACGCTTTTATAAGTTCATCACAAGTATCTTGCTCTATGTAATTGTTTTGGGATAAGGCTGCTAATACTTTATGGATACGGCGTTCCCGAAGAACAGGGGTTACGCCGCCGCGTATAAGCTGAAATATCTGGCCGAAGAATTCTATCTCCCGTATTCCTCCTGGGCCAAGCTTGATATTGCTTTTCATCCCTTTATTCTTAACTTCAAGTGAAATTTTATTTTTCATTTCCCTTAAAGATTCAAAGACTCCAAAATCCAGGTATCTGCGGTAAACAAAGGGCTGAAGCCTCTTAAGAAGACTATTGCCCGCATCTTTTTCATCAGCCACAATTCTTGCTTTGATCCATGCGTAACGTTCCCATTCTCTTCCCTGCCTCTGATAGTAAGCCTCCATGTTATCGAAGCTCATAACCAGAGGGCCGTTTTCCCCATAAGGTCTAAGGCGTGTATCTACCCTAAAAACAAAACCTTCTGATGTGGCTATGCTGATAACATTAAAAAAGTGTCTGCAAAGGCTCACAAAAAACTCTTCATTGCTTATTGATGCTGTTTTACCTTTTGTCTTACCATGCTCGGGATAGGCAAAGATTAGATCAATGTCTGAAGAAAAATTGAGTTCACAGGCTCCAAGCTTGCCCATTCCTATAACCACAAGGTGTTGTTCGGAGCCGTCAGGGCCGGTGGGTATGCCGTGTTTCAAACACTGCCAATCATACAGATATGAAAGCGCATGGGTTATGCAAGCATCGGCGAGGGCTGAAAGATCTGCCATTGTTTCTTCAAGATCTGCCCATCCGGCAAGGTCGCGCCAGGCAATACGTACCATTTCATAAAGCCTGAATCGTCTAAAAATATGCTGGAGGCTGGACACAGGGGATTGTATGCCTGGTTTTGCCTCTCCTTCTAATGATAAAAGTGCGGTTTTAAGTTTATCGTTGTATTTATTCGCTTTATAACTTCTTTGAAGATCATTGCTTTCGATAAGATTTTTGAGCAGTTCAGGATTATGGATGCAGCTTCTCGCAACAAAATCGCTGAAGGCAAAGACCTTTTTAAGGGCGGCAAAAATTTCAGGATTATCCCGCGAAATATTCTTTGAACATCCGGCTGAAACGCACAGCGATTTCCATTTAACGTTAAAATCGTTTTCCAGCGACTTTGGAAGGCTATCCGCAGGTTTCATAAATTAGAGTAGTTCCTTTTTTTTACTCGATTAGGATCATATTTTATATATTACCTAAAATCTGCAATTGATAATTATGGTGCAAAAATGCGTTGCACGAATGGTAATTTTCCTTTCCGTAGCGACTAAAAATTGCCATTTTTCGTCAATTCTGTATCAAATGTATATAGACAGGCCAAATACCGGCCTTAATTAGTCACTGTACCATAGCATCGTACCCACTACTCCTATGGTTCGGCAGATTTTATTTAGTTTTCTATACTCTTTTGGCCTTGTCAGCCAAAGCTTAAGGCCTGGATAGAATTTTCTATCCATTGCCAGCGTTCTTTGAAAAGATAGGTCTCCGATAACCTAAGGAACCATTGCCTTCCACTGTGCATTAGACGCGCCGGAACGTGTAACAGAAACATCCGGATTGTATTGGGTTCTTCTTTAAAACCGGCTTCATCATTTAGCCACATCATCCAAACCATCAGGTTGTATGCCAGAATACAGGTTTGAAAAATAGCTGAGTTGGCCCAGAACTCCTGCGTCAGAATGCTTCCAGAGGCCATTTGGTTTTTAC
>JASEIZ010000073.1 GCA_030017395.1 Desulfobacterales bacterium
TCAATGATAAAAAACGCTGGTCTTATAATTTTTTTGGCGAGAAAAACAGCCACGACAGCATTATCGTATCCAAAGGGCTTTATGACAAAAATGGAATTTCATATACAGACAATTCCTTTGACAGGTTTACTCCTGATTACCTTTTTAAGGGGAAAGCCCTTTATCAATGGCAGAGGACTGACAAAGGCAAGGGCGAGCATCTTGGGAAAGGGTATTCGGATCACCTTCCGATATTTGCCTGTTTTTCCACAGAGCCTTTTTGTTTTAAAAAAAATAGCAATTACTAAAGGGTGAAACAATGTCTGTTGACGTTAATATGATAGACTCCTTGAATCTTTTTGAGCATCTTTCACATGCCGAACTGGAAGAGATTGCCTCCTTGATGTGCCGGATTAGTGTAACGGAAGGGGAGGTGATAACGCATCAAGGCGATCAGACTCATAGCATTTTTATTCTCTTATCAGGTAATTTTATGGTCTTTTTTAAAGAGGGCAGATCATATACTTTACATGATAAGGGTGATATTGTAGGATTATCAGCATCAGACCTCTCTTTTTGTTATACCGGGACAGCGGTTGCGTTGACGGATGGGGTTGTTCTATCGATGCCCTGCCAGGAATTATCGCGTCTTATAGAGAGTAATCCGGTGCTTGGTGGTAAGATTATGAAAAAAATCAATCAAATTATTTCAGCAAGACAGCCTTTTGTTACAGGAGGATGTTAATTGTACGGTTTAGATGCAATATCAGCACATAACGGTTGGCAGTTGGCCGCTTTGGGGACTTCAATAGTCTTTACAGGGCTTATAATACTTTCTCTTGCTATTTCCCAAATTCACAAAGTTCTTGAATTATGGGATAAGAGGGATAGCTATTATCAACGGATAAAAAAACTTGTGCAGAGAAAACACAGATCAGAGGCAACTGTCTCTGATCCGGTTTTGCCAAAGAATGTTGAAGGGTCTGTTCGCCAGTTTAAACTTTTAATCGAGCAGATTGGCGAACCGTTTCCATTGCCGAAGCTTCTTGATTTTTCTGAAAAATGCGGGTTCCCGCACTCACACTCAAGTGTTAACGATTTACTTCAGGCAAAACTGATAATTCCTGACGGAAAGGGCTATTTCCTTTGGAATCATGAGGTTGAAAAAAACATTAAGATCTAAATGAAAGAGAGGAGCAAGATTTAATCAATGGTAGATCTGTTAATAGAATTTTTGTCCAATACAGGTTTTGCACTCGCAGGCTATCAGAACATAATAATGATTCTGGTGGGTATAGTGCTTATTTATTTAGGGATCGCAAAACGTTATGAACCGCTTCTCCTGGTGCCGATCGGCTTTGGCATTTTAATGGGTAATATTCCTGTAATCAGGGATTTTGGACTTGGAATTTATGAAAAGGGCAGTTTTTTGAATTACATGTATTTTGGTGTTATGCATGATATTTATCCCCCTTTAATTTTCTTAGGTGTAGGAGCTCTTACTGATTTTTCCGCAATGCTTGCGCGTCCATCCTTGATGCTTTTGGGAGCTGCCGCTCAGGTGGGAATTTTTGTAACTTTTTTAGGGGCTCTTGCACTTGGCTTTGCCCCAAACGAGGCTGCATCAATAGGCATTATAGGAGGGGCTGACGGGCCTACGGCTATTTTTCTTACAGCCGTGCTTGCTCCGCGGCTGATAGGCCCTATTGCAATCGCAGCTTATTCATACATGGCGCTGGTTCCTGTAATTCAACCACCCATCATGAGGCTGCTTACCTCTCGCAAAGAACGGCTTATAAGGATGGAAGAACCTCGCGAGGTTTCAAAGAAAGAAAAGCTGATTTTCCCCATAGTTGGATTTTTACTTTGCTGCTTCATAGCTCCGGGCGCACTTCCTCTTCTCGGTATGCTCTTTTTCGGGAATCTTTTAAAGGAAAGCATAGTAGCGGAACGTCTTGCCAGGGCAGCCCGCTCTTCTATTATTGATACAGTAACCATATTACTGGGTATAGCTGTTGGAGCGAGCACACAGGGCGATGTTTTTTTGACTGCTAAATCTATAGGTATTTTTACCCTTGGCGCTTCAGCCTTTGCCGTGGCAACGGCAGCGGGCGTTATCTTTGCAAAATTCATGAACCTTTTCCTGCGTCAAAAGATAAATCCGCTTATAGGCGCCGCAGGCGTATCAGCTGTTCCTAATTCCGCCCGCGTGGTTCAGATAGTAGGCCAGAAAGAAGACCCTACAAATTTTCTTTTGATGCATGCCATGGCTCCAAACATATCAGGCGTTATTGGTTCAGCAATTGCAGCGGCAATTTTATGGAGCTTTTTAGGTGGCTGAAAAATAACAAATTATTTTTCTTGACTTATGTTACGAGTCGAGTTAAATAGTTTTTATCCAATAAATTACATTACTTCGGTTCTTTCTTAATACCGTAGATCTCGAGAGGGATTTAAGTATTGAGACCTTTGCAACCTTTGAAAAACGCTCCCTTTTGTTATCCAATTTTGTGCGGATGTTTTACTACATATCTGCGTCAGTCTCGATTTTAAGTTTTGAAATACTCAATGTATTACTATGTTTACACGAAGTGACACGTAGTGAAGAGTAAGCGCTAACTATCAGCGCTCATATTCTCGCCCTACTTGAACTTAAACAAAATTGAGCTTTTTTTCAAAGCTTTTGTATTATCAACTTGTTTGACCAACAGTTATTGTAACCTTATAACAGCATCAGGAGGTGCCAATGGAAAAGGAAAAAGAATTTTATAAAAGGCTGGAGAAGAAAGGGGTCTCAAGAAGGGACTTTATGAAGTACTGTACCTTTCTCACAGCTACCATGGGGCTTTCATCATCGTTTGTTCCAAAGGTAGCAGAGGTATTTGCAGCTCCTGCACAGCGCCCGCCCGTAATCTGGCTTCATTTTGCTGAATGTACCGGATGTTCCGAAGCGCTTTTAAGGTCCATGTATCCCTGGATCGATGAGCTGCTTCTGGAAGTTCTCTCAGTAGAATATCATGAAACCATCATGGCTGCAGCAGGTAGTCAGGCAGAGGAGAATCTTCACAATGCAGTAAAAAAATACAACGGCAAGTTTATATGTGTTGTCGAAGGTGCTGTCGGCACAAAGTATAATGGCGGTTATGGGAAAGTCGGAGGCAGAACATTTCTTGATATTGCAAAGGATGTCTGCTCTAAAGCCGCTGCCGTAATCTGCATGGGCACATGTTCCGCATATGGCGGTGTCCAGGCGGCAAAGCCTAATCCAGGCGGATATAAAGGCGTCGGAGAGGCTCTTGGCATTAAAACATTGAATATTCCGGGATGCCCTCCAAATCCGATTAATCTTGTCGGCACAGTGGTTAATTATCTTCTTCTCGGCAAACTGCCGGCTCTTGATGATCTTGGCAGACCTCTTTTTGCATACGGCAAGTCAATTCATGATCAGTGTCCAAGGAGATCACATTTTGAAAATGGTGAATTTGTTGCCGAGTTTGGTTCAAAAGAGGCGGCCATGGGCTATTGCCTTTACAAAGTGGGCTGCAAGGGGCCGGAAACTTTCAATAATTGCCCGATTGTAAAGTTCAACGACGGCACAAGCTGGCCTGTTGAGGCGGGACATCCCTGCATTGGATGCAGCGAACCTGATTTCTGGGACAAGATGAGTCCGTTTTATGAGGAAATGTAGCCGGAATAATAAATAACAATCCTTTTTAAGAAAAAAAGGGAGGAGATAATATGGGTAAAAGAATAACAATAGATCCGATTACCAGAATAGAGGGCCATCTGCGAATTGAAGTAGAAGTGGCAGGAGGCAAAGTCGTAAACGCCTGGAGCTCGGGCCAGATGTTCAGAGGCATTGAACTTATACTTCAGGGACGTGATCCAAGGGACGCGCAGCATTTTGTTCAGCGCTCCTGCGGCGTCTGAACTTATACACATGCTCTGTCCTCGGTGAGGGCAGTCGAAAATGCAGTTGGCGTTAAGATACCGGACACTGCGCGTATAATGAGAAACCTTCTTCACGGAGCTCAGTTCCAGCATGACCACATTGTCCATTTCTATCATCTACATGCGCTGGACTGGGTTGATATTGTGAGCGCACTATCTGCCGATCCCAAGAAAACAGCAACTCTTTCCGAGAATGTAAGCAATGCTCCGTGGGGAGGCTCAGCATATTACAAGGGTATTCAGCAGCGCCTTAAAACCTTTGTTGACAGCGACCAGCTAGGTCCCTTGAATAATGCATACTGGGGGCATCCTGCATACAAACTTCCACCTGAGGCAAACCTGATGGCTTCAGCGCATTATATTGAAGCCCTCCGCCTTCAGGCCAAGGCAGCCAGAATGCATGCCATATTTGGAGGAAAAAATCCGCATCTGCAGTCGCTGGTTGTCGGAGGAATAACATCGGTAAAGGATCTTACTCCCGACCGTATAGCTGAGTTTTTGTATCTTACAAAGGAAACGCAGGATTTTATTAATAATGTATATATTCCTGATCTGCTGGCTGTTGCTTCGTTCTACAAGGATTGGGGAGCGATTGGCGGAACGACAAATTTCCTTGCATGGGGAGACCTTCCCATGAGCGATAAAGAGCCTGAAAGCCTGTACATGCCAAGAGGTGTGATAATGAAACGTGATCTTGCCGGTGTCAAAATGGCAATGCAGGAAAAGGTTACGGAACATGTTGCCCGTGCATGGTATGAGAAAGGTAGCCCAAAACATCCTTATAAAGGTGAAACAAAACCGCTTCAGGAAGATCCAAAATACAAACCGGATGGCGGTAAATATTCATGGTTCAAAGCGCCTCGCTATGATGGTGAGCCATGCGAGGTTGGTCCTTTGACAAGAGTGCTTGTAGCCTATGCTAAAGGGCATAAAGATATAAAACCATTGGTTGACAAAACTCTTAAGGACCTCGGCGTTCCGGTTACTGCTCTATTTTCTACTCTTGGCAGAACAGCGGCCAGGGGCCTTGAGACAGTTGCCATCGGCAATGCCATGCAAGGATGGGTTATGGAGCTGGTTAAGAATATTAAAGACGGCAACACCAAGACATATCAGCCATGGGAAATGCCTGATAAGGCTATGGGCGTGGGATTAAATGATGTCGCCAGAGGATCTTTAGGTCACTGGATTGAGATCGAAAACAAGAAGATTAAAAATTACCAGTATGTTGTGCCTTCAACATGGAATCTCGGGCCAAGGTGTGAAAAAGGCAAGCTTGGACCGGTTGAAGAGGCTCTTATCGGGACGCCGGTTGCGGATCCAAAGCGTCCAATTGAAGTCTTGCGAACCGTTCATTCCTTTGATCCATGTGTAGCCTGCGGCGTTCATATAATTGATCCTGATTCCAACCAGGTTTACAAAATTAAGGTGCTGTAAGCGCTAACAATTTAACTATTTTCCTTCCAGGGCATTGCTTGAATGCGATGTCCTGGAAGGCTAAATCCATCCCCGCCTTTTATTGAGACCTCGCCTTTGGATTACTTATTGCCTAAAAAAACCGATTTTATTATAATTACGGAAAAGTTGTTTCGTAACTTAACAGGACAAATAACTTGTGGAAAAGACAACAACAAAGAACTCAGAAAATATTATGATCTTAGGCGTGGGCTGCATACTTTTTTCTGATGAAGGGTTCGGCATACGTGTTATAGAAAGGTTGCAGGAGCTTTACGAGTTTCCGGATAATGTTTCAATTGTTGATGGCGGAGTGCTTGGGATAAGCCTTCTGGGGGTAATTTCTGAATCTGACCAGCTTATTGTTGTTGATGCAATCAGAAATAAAAAAGCAGTGGGTTCCCTATACCGTCTGGAAGGTAATGCAATACCTGAGCGCATCAGAGCAAAAAACTCTCTCCACCAAATCGACTTTCTTGAAGCTCTGACTTTATGCCAGGCTCTTGACAAGGTGCCTGAAACAGTAATAGTCGGAGTAGAGCCGGAAGATATTGATACGCTTAGTATTGACCTGACGCCGGTAATACAGACAAAAATCGATCCTGTAATAAACATGGTTCTGGCTGAACTTGATCGCCTGAAGGTAGATTATAAAAAAAAGTAACTGTTCAGCCACAGATTTACACAGATGAATGCAGATAGGTTTATAAGCAACCGTTCGCAGTTCAGAGGTTCAAAGTTCAAGGTTAAAATGATTGATGAAGAAAATCGAAAAGCGATTAACCTCTGAACCGTGAACCGTGAACAGTTACAAAGTAGATCGGCGGCTAAATAGTTGCAAAAGGAGCAATTGAATGTGTCTTGCAATCCCTTCTAAAATAGTAAAAATTGAAAACAGTATAGGCACAATAGATGTTGATGGCGTTACAAGGGAGGCCAGTTTGCTGCTTCTCGAAGATGCAAAGATCGGAGATTATGTCATTGTTCATGCTGGTTTTGCTTTGCATAAAATCGATGAATCTGTTGCTATGGAAACCTTGCTGCTGCTCAAAGAGGCAGCCGCTCTTGCAGAAAAACATGAAGATGTCGAGTAAGGATCAGCTAATAATGCCATGGCATACGATTGTGTCGCTAAAACACTTAATATTAACGGAATAGTTCAAGGAGTTGGTTTTCGACCGTTTGTTTATCAGCTCGCGAGCAAATATGAAATAAAAGGCAGTGTTGCAAACACCTCATCCGGTGTGGTTATACATATAGAAGGAGCCAAAGATAATATTGAATCGTTTTGCCGCGATCTTGCTGAAAAAAGCCCGCCTCTGTCCCATATTACTGAGACTTTGATTCACCCTGCAATTGTTAAAGGTTTCAAAGAATTTTTCATTGCGCAAAGCATCGGCCAGTCAGCCTGCTCAACCCTTATTTCTCCTGATGTGTCTATTTGCGACGACTGCCTCAAAGAGCTGTTTAACCCGGACGATCGTCGCTTTCACTACCCATTTATAAACTGTACAAACTGCGGTCCCAGATACACCATAATTTCAGATATCCCCTATGATCGTCCAAAAACTTCAATGAAACATTTTAAAATGTGCAAAATGTGCCAGGCTGAATATGACGATCCAGGCAACAGAAGGTTTCATGCGCAGCCAAATGCCTGCGAAAAGTGCGGACCTCATATTGATCTTTTCGATAATAAAAGAAAAAGAATAGCTTCTCAAAATCCGATTGAGAAAGCCGCACAGCTTTTAAAGCAGGGTTATATTGTTGCGATAAAAGGCCTTGGAGGATTTCATCTCGCGGTGGATGCCGCTAACAATGATGCTGTCTGCACGCTCAGAAGCAGAAAACACCGGGAGGAAAAGCCGCTCGCAATAATGTCATGCGATATTGAACATATCCGCAAATATGCACATGTGAAGCCTGAAGAGGAAGAACTCCTGAAGTCGTTCCATCGCCCCATTGTTATATTGAAAAAGAAAAAACCCAATCCTCTCTCAAAGGAGGTTTCACCGCGAAACAGATATTTTGGAGCAATGCTTCCTTATACACCTCTTCATTACATTTTATTAAGCCACGATTTTAATGCTCTGGTTATGACCAGTGGAAATATAAGTGAAGAGCCGATCTGTATTGACAACGAAGATGCTTTTAAGCGGCTTTCAGAAATTGCGGATTATTTTCTCGTACACAATAGAGACATATACCTGCGAAGCGACGATTCAATAGTAAAACATACAGCCGGCCAGACCAGGTTTATGCGTCGATCAAGGGGATATATTCCTGTTCCTGTTTTCTTAAATAAAAAAGTCGGCCAGATACTTGCCTGCGGTGGAGAGTTAAAAAGCACTGTCTGCCTTACAAAAGAAAACAATGCCTTTATAAGCCAGCATATCGGGGATCTTGAGAATCAGGCAACATACGAGTTCTTTCAATTAACCATTAATCACATGAAACAGATACTTGATATTAATCCCAAAATTATTGCCCATGATCTTCATCCCGATTATTTGAGCACAAGATATGCACTTGAACAGGAGGATGTTAAAAAGGTTCCTGTTCAACATCACCACGCGCATATAGTCAGTTGCATGGCGGAAAACCGTCTGGATGGCCCTGTAATAGGGCTTTCCTTCGACGGAACAGGTTATGGAACCGACGGCAGTATGTGGGGAGGTGAAATACTCATTGTTGAAGACAGTGAATTTAAGCGTGCGGCACACCTGTCATATGTTCCGATGCCCGGAGGAGAGGCGGCAATAAAGCAGCCGTGGCGTATGGCCGCAAGTTATCTCTGCGATGCCTTTGGAGAAGATTTTGCCGGTTATAATCTTCCTTTGTTCGGGCAAATTGATGACAGCAAGGTAAAATTTATTGTCGAGATGATTTCAAAAAAGATAAATTCTCCCCTTACTTCAAGCTTAGGTCGTTTTTTTGACGGCATAGCAGCAATTATCGGCATCAGAAACACCGTGTTTTTTGAAGGTCAGGCTGCCATGGAGCTGGAGATGATGTCTGATGAAAAAACAAAAGGCAGTTATAACTTTGAATGGGCATCCGGAGAAACTCACAGGATTTTTCTTAAGCCCATAATATCAGGCGTAGTCAATGACGTGGAAGCGGGGGTAAACCCCTCGATAATAAGCGGCAAATTCCATAATACCATTATTGCGTTGTTTTCAGAACTGTGTGAAGTCATAAGAAAGGAAAACGGTTTAAACCGTGTTGCGTTAAGCGGCGGGGTATTCCAGAACTCGATAATCTTATCAGGTTTAATAAAAGAGCTTAAGCAAAGAGAATTTCAGGTTATAACACACAGCCTTGTTCCGACTAATGACGGGGGAATCTCTCTTGGTCAGGCTATGATTGCGGCAGCGGCCTGTAGCGTTTGAGCCGCAAAAGCGAGCGCATTCCCCGCTGCTTGTCGGAGCAAAGCGGAGACCCCGTCCCAAAAATTTAATGATGATGAGCCATCCTTTAAACAACTTCAATTCCAGTCCATTCTCAAAGGCGGGTGTTCTGCGCCCTAAAGGACGGGGCTTGCGGGGAGCAATCCGGTCAACAAAAAGCATGGCCGGAATTAAGTGTCATAAGGTAGTTCTTCATTCTTGACAGAATCTGCTGGAAAGTGAAGAATGAAAAACTAAAAGCACCTATTCAGTAACAGACTCACACAGATGAACGCAGATAGGTTTAAACACTGGTAAAATGATTGACGAAGAAAATTGCAAAACGATTAACTTCTGATGAACTCGTAAAAAGTCGAAAAGTTCTCTTTTCCGTCATTCCGGCGAAAGC
>JASEIZ010000074.1:0-2980 GCA_030017395.1 Desulfobacterales bacterium
AGCTGCGATTCCCGCCGAATGATATTGAAATTCCCAGACATCGGTTAAAAAAGCCGACAACCGGCAAATATCACTTGGTACGTTTAATTCGTAGCGATATGAAGATCAACATTTTCGGGGAGATCTTCCCTGTTCCTCCGGAACTTAAACATGAATACGTGGTAGCTACTATCGATGTCAAAGAACAAAAGATGAAACTCTTCTTGGGGAAATCCCAAGTTGACGAAATAAACTATAAACTACGTTGAAAAAACAGAGTGTCCACGATGTCGTGGCACTTTTAAGTGTCTACGATGTCGTGGCACTCAACAATTAGCTAATAGCCAATAGCTAAAGGTAGCTTCAGCTCTAGCAAAGGTAGCTTCAGCTTTCACATGTAATTTCAAAACCTTTCAGATTTATATTTTTTTTAAATTTTTGTTGTTTTGAGGTTTTCAATTCCACCTTATTAAAAAGCTTTGAGTCTTCAAGCCGCGTCATAAAATCGGCCACGGTTTTATTGTCTAAAGCAACCCCCTTAATGTTGACTGTTTTTTCTTTTGTTTCCAGCAGGTTAAGCCACATCCGTTTTTCAACAACTATCTCCGTCATAGCGTTGAGCAGACGAACGGCATCTTCACGGCTCAGTTCAAGATTTTTAATGACATCTGTCTTCTTTGTAAGCAGTTCCAACTTTTTTTTAATAGATTTTATTTCATTGTTGATCTTATTATATTGGGCCAGCTCTTTTGTAATTTTATTTGTCCTGGTATTCAAATCCTGTATCTTGCTGTTTAATTTCATATTATAATAGATCATAATCAGAGTGACCAATAAAAAAGACAACAGAAAAACGGATATCTGACGTCGTATATTCTCTTTTTTACGTGCAACACGAAATGGCAGAAGATTAATTCGTATCATTTGTCATCAATTTTTCTAATCGCCAGGCCCATGCTGATGGCGGCCTGAGGAGCTATTTGTTCAAGGTATGAAACACCAAGATTTCTTTTGTTTATTTGAATATTTTTAAAGGGATTAATTGTTTCCACTTCAGATAATGTTTCTATAGACAGAAGTTCGCGAAATTCCTTAATGTAAGATCCACCACCACTTAGCATAATCCTTTTTATCTTGCTGTCAGGGTGTGCGGAATAAAAAAAGTCAAGCGCCCGCCTTATTTCATCGCACCAGTCATCTACCACCGATAAAATAATTTCTTTTACATCATCAGGTGAAATTATGTCAGGCTGATCGCCGTATTTAAGCTGTTCGGCTTCCTCGTAGGAACAATCAATAAGTGAAACGATTTTCTTGTTTATCGTACCGCATCCAAGCGTTACATCTCTAATAAATACGGAAGAATTACCATTCAGTATATTCAACGAGGTCTTGCTTGCTCCGATATCAATAAGAGCGATGTTTTCATCTTCCAGAGCATAATTTAGTTCAAAGATGTTTTGCAGCGCAAAAGCATCGATATCTATTACACAAAGATTAAGTCCGGCCATTTGAATAAGATTGACATAGCTGTTTACAATCTCTTTTTTGATTGCCACAAGAAGCACATCCATATGATTCGGGTTGTTTTCAGCCTCTCCAAGTATCTGGTAATCAAGATTAACCTCATTTATATCAAACGGAATATACTGTTCTGCTTCAGAATTAATAGATTTCTGAAGCAGGTCTTCCGTCATTTTTTGAACGCTGATCTTTTTTACAATTATAGAAAGTCCTCCGACTGATATAGCGACATTTTGTGTCTTGAAACTATTTTCGTTAAAGAGTTTGCGGATTGAAGCTGCAATTTCGTCTGCATCTTTAATAATACCTTCTTCAATAGCGCCATAGGCAATATTCAGCATTCCGAAACGCTGCAGGGTGTGCCCGCTTTTTGTTTCCAAAATTTCACTGGCTTTTAAAACTCTGGAGCCTATGTCCAAGCCGACAAGATTTGACTTTTTCCTGAATAACATAATGTACTCTTAACTACCAAATATCTTCTTTTTATCGGAAAGCCCAAAACCTAATGCCAAAAGAATTTTTCGTTTGGTTTCCATTCGGCACTTCATGCCTTTTTCTATGCGAGCAATAGTAATCGGCGAAACATTCGCTTCCCTGGCGAGTTCGGATTTACTCATCATAAGAGATTCTCTAATTTCTTTTAAGGAATTCTTGCCCATAAATATAACCCTTTATAACTTTATTGTTTCTTAAATCAAAAAATGTATTGCACCTTTTAAAAATTGTTTAAATTTATAATTGATGAATTAGTAAAAAGTCTAATTCATCGAATGTGTCATTTCGACCGCGGGGAGAAATCTTATCTTTTCAAAAGTTTGCAGAATAAAGATTTCTCGTTTCACTCGAAATAACAGGCTAAAGGAACTTTTTAATAGTTTTTTATTTTTTATTAAATAGTCATAATTAAGTCAAGATAATTATGCATAATTATACGTCTTTTATCTATAGTTATGCATAATTATCATATATTGTGTTATTTTTAATTTAGCTCCTATATATTGTGTTGTTTCGCCCCTTATCATACTCTCCGGCAAAGCCGATAATCTCTGATATGGACTGAACAACTGGATTTTCCATGCTATAATAAAGGTTTAGCCTTGACTTTAATAGTCCGTTTCCATATATGATTACTTGGGTTGAGCGGTTCAACGTTCACGGTTCCCGGTTGAAGAGCCCTAACTCACTATTAACAAAAGGATAACACGGCAATAGGGGCGCATGTTATGTTTCACCCAATGGGTGAAAAAACTAATCTGATGAACCTTTGAACCCTTAAACCCTTAAACCCTTAAACCCTTAAACCCTTAAACCTTTGAACCGATGATACGCTTACTTGAATTTGCAGGAAGACCCTTTATAGTTGCTGTTGAAGAATCCGGCAGAATTATACTGCTTTTAATTTCCGCAACAACATGGATGTTGCGCCCGCCATTTCGTTTACGGGTTATTTTTAAGCAGATGGAGTTTGTTGGAGTCA
>JASEIZ010000074.1:2990-9006 GCA_030017395.1 Desulfobacterales bacterium
CAACTCCATCTTTGTTGTGTTAATAACAGGAGTATTTACCGGCATGGTATTTGCTCTTCAATCGTATTATGGTTTCAAAATGTTCGGGGGGGAAAGTCTGGTCGGCGCGACCGTTGCATTGGGTGTAACACGCGAATTGGGGCCTGTTTTTACCGCCTTGATGGTTACTGGACGTGTAGGTTCGGCAATGACCGCCGAACTGGGCACCATGAAGGTTACGGAGCAAATTGATGCTTTGCATAGCATGTCGGTTAATCCGATTCAGTATCTTGTAATGCCACGCATAGTTGCCGCAGTACTTATGCTGCCCGTTTTGACAATAGTATCTGATTTTGTAGGCATTTTAGGCGGCTATTTTGTAGGCGTAGAGTTACTGAAAATCAATTCTGGAATTTTTGTAGCTAAAATTATTGAATTTGTCGATCTTGAAGATATTTTTAACGGTCTTATCAAAGCGGCATGTTTTGGGCTGATACTTTCCCTGATAGGATGTTATAAAGGAATTCGCACAACCGGCGGAGCTGAAGGAGTTGGAAAGGCGACAACCCAGTCGGTAGTTCTGTCTTCAGTAACAATCTTTATCAGTGATTATTTTCTTACGTCATTTATGTTCTAATGATCGAACTTATTAAAGTATGTAAATCGTTTAAAGGACAAAAGGTTTTAGACAATCTTGATCTCAAGATTGAGCCTGAAAAGATCACTGTTGTTATCGGCAGGAGCGGCGGCGGCAAAAGCGTTCTTTTAAAACATATTATGGGCCTTATTAAACCTGATTCTGGCCAGGTACTCGTTAACGGTATTGATACTTCAAAGCTAAACGATAAGGAGCTTAACGAAGTTCGAAAAATATTCGGGATGCTTTTCCAGGACGCAGCGCTTTTTGATTCAATGACGGTTGGAGAAAATGTTGCATTCCCGCTCAAAGAACACACAAAACTATCTAAAAAGGAAATCGATAAAATCGTAGAAGAAAAATTATTAAAAGTTGGTTTAAAAAATGTAACACACAAAATGCCTTCTGAGCTGTCAGGAGGAATGCGAAAGCGTGTCGGGCTTGCAAGGGCAATCGCTCTTAACCCTAAAATTGTGCTGTTTGACGAACCCACAACCGGTCTTGATCCTATTATGTGTGAAAGCATTGATAACCTTATTATAAATACACAGCGTCTTACAAATGCAACCTTTGTTATTATCAGTCACGATATTGGATCTACTTTCAAGATCGCACATAAGGTGGCCGTGTTGCATGAAGGAAAGATCATAAAAACAGGAACTCCCGAAGAAATACAATCGTCAAACAATCCTGTAATTAAAAGATTCATCAGCAGGGAAATCGAAAAAGCATGTCAAACTTAACTGTTGAAGCAAAAGTAGGTGTTTTTGTAGTAATCGGCATTCTCATCCTGACATATATGTCAATGCAGGTTGGAGGGTTGAGCTTTAAAAGAGCAAAAGGATATGATGTTAATGTATATTTTGACTCTGCAACAGGTCTTGCAGAAGATGTTCAGGTAGAAATTGCCGGCGTAGAAATCGGCAGGGTTCGTAAGATTTCTCTGGAAAACGGAAAAGCGCTGGTTGTTTTAAGGATTAATCCCAATGTAAGGCTAACAAAGGATGTAAAGGCTGTTATCAGGACCAAGGGTATTCTGGGTGATAAATATGTTGAACTTGTCCAGGGTTCACCTTCCGCTCCTCCGCTAAAAGAGGGTGACAGTATTGTCAAAACCGTCCCAACAACTGACATGGATACCCTTATAATTACTCTGGGGGAAGTGGCAAAAAACATCAACAAGCTTACAAATTCCCTTGTAAATGTTGTTGGCGGCGAAAAGGGCGAGGCTTCACTTAATTCTATCATTGAAAATGTTAGAGAAATGGTTGAAACCTTAAATAAAACCGTTCAGAAAAACAACGATGACATCACAAACATAATTGCCAACCTGTCCGAGTTTTCAGAAACATTAAACAAAATAGGAAATACTAACAGGGATGACATTCGCGGCATAATATCTAATGTGCGCAAAGCCTCTGAAAAAATGGAGGTGCTGATCGCCGGCATTAACGATATTACGTCCAAGATTAACCAGGGCAAAGGCAGCATAGGGAAACTGGTAAACGAGGAAGAAACAGTTGATAACTTAAACAAAGCCTTTGCATCTCTTAAAACAATTACAGACAAGATCAACAGCGGCGAAGGATCAATCGGAAAGTTGATTAATGAAGACGAAACAGTAGAAAATATTAACAAGTCTCTTGTCAGTATAAACGATTATCTCCAGAAACAGGACGAATATAAAACATATCTTGATTATAGAGGAGAATATCTTTTTGACAGCGATGAAGTTAAATCTTATCTTTCGCTTCGCATTCAACCCAAGGAGGATAAATATTATCTGCTTCAAATATTAGACGATCCAAGCGGAAAAGAAAAAGTAACTGATACCACAACAGACGGAACTACCACACGTACAGTGGAAACCGACAAGGATGCGCTCAAGTTTTCAGCTCAGATAGCAAAACGATACTATGACATAGGCTTGCGCGGCGGTCTTTTCGAGTCTACCGGAGGCGTCGCCCTTGACTACTATCTCTTCAGTGACAGCTTAACCCTTTCACTCGAAGCCTTTGATTTTGATCCGGACAGAAACGCACACCTTAAATTCAAAGCCGACTATAGGCCGTTTAAACATATCTATCTAACCTCAGGATTTGACGATTTTATAAGTGACGAAGGAAAAGAATCCTTTTTTATCGGAGCCGGAATCAACTTTGCGGATGATGATATTAAAAGTCTTTTATCAGACATCCCGATTCCTAAGTAAAAGATAATATCTAACCCGCCGCACTTTAATAAATATGATTTCCAAGCCTTTAGATGAAAAAGTAAAACCATTCAAACTGGTAAAGTATTTTACCTTTACAAGCCTGATATTAATCTTTTTAGGGATACTGATTCTCGCAGGTCTCAACAACCACTGGTCAAGGATGATGCAGCTTAAAAAGAGTGAAGACTATGCCAAGCTCCTTGTAGCAAATCTTAATCATCAGGTTTATATGAAATTTTACCTTCCTCTTTCCATAACACACCAGAGAGTAATCCGGCTCAGTGAAGAAAAATACTATAAAAGAATGGATATTATAGTCAAAAGCACTTTGCATGGTTTCAATGTAGAGAATGTAAACATTTATGATAAGCATAACACAATCATTTATGGTTATGATCAAAAACTGATAGGTACCGAAAATGTCGGAGACAAAGGGTATCTAATCGCCCTTTCAGGCGCATCAACATCAAAACTGATTCAAAGAGGCAACTTCTTTCAGATTCTGTTTGGATTCCCCCAAAATGTTAAATTGATTACATTTGCTCCATTGCTCACCGAAGAGCCTTTGCCGACGTTAACAAGACAGGTTTTCGGTGTTTTTGAAATCGTTCAAGATATATCAGAAGATTTTAAAACAATTTTTCGATTCCAGATATTAGCTATTATCACGATTACCATTATTATGGGGATTCTGTTTTTGGCCCTTTTCTTCGTGGTCAAAAGAGGAGAGACAATTATTGAAAATAGAGCCATGGAAAGGCTGCGACTTAAGGAGCAATTAACTAAAGCGCGGCATTTGTCTTCGTTGGGAGAGATGGTGGCAGGTGTCTCCCATGAAATCCGCAATCCATTAGGAATCATCAAGAGTTCAGCCGCTCTTTTAAAGAAAAAAATGAACAATTTTGATCCTTCAAGCACTATTCCGGATATAATTTTAGAAGAATCGGATCGACTGAATAATATAATAACGGATTTTTTAAATTTTGCGAAACCTACAATGCCGAACCTTGCCCCGTGCCGCATTGAAGAAGTGCTTGACAGAAATATTACCTTTCTTGCATCACAGATAGAAAAACAGGGTTATATAATTAAAAAACATTATGATAATAATCTCCCGAAAATAATGGCCGATTCCGCCATGTTATATCAGGCATTCCTTAACATATTGATAAACTCCATGCAGGCCATGCCAGGCGGCGGGAAAATAGATATTCAGCTTACTTCGAAGGATAACTCGGTAACGATTATTTTTGAAGATGAAGGAGAAGGTGTGCCGGAAGATGTTATGGAAAAAATATGGGGACCTTTTTTTACTACAAAGGAAAAGGGGACAGGTCTGGGCCTGGGTATTGTAAAAAACATTGTCGCACTGCACAACGGAACTATTAATATTAATAACAGATCTGCAAAAGGCGCTCAAGTCGTAGTTAACTTACCTGTTAAGCAGGGGATATAAACATGGAGACCATCCTAATCGTAGATGATGAAAAAAATTATCCGCCTATATTAAGCGCTGTGCTGGAAGAAGAGGGTTTTGCAACCTTAACCGCCAACAGCGGTCAAGAAGCGCTTGAAATTCTGAACAGTTCTGATGTTGATCTTGTTTTAACCGATATGAAAATGCCTTCAATGGACGGCATGGAATTACTTGAAAAGATCAAAGTCTATCAACCGGATATCCCCGTCATAATGATGACTGCCTACGGTACCGTGGAAAAGGCGGTACAGGCAATGCAAAAAGGTGCTTACAGCTACATTCTTAAGCCTTTTGATAATGAAAGACTGGTTATTTACGTGAACAAAGCCGTTTCAATGTATCGCGTAGTCAAAGAAAACAGATACCTGCGTGATGCTGTAAAATCAAAATACAGTTTCAACAATATAATCGGCAAAAGCAAGGCCATGCAGGATGTTTTTGAGATAATCCGTAAAGTTGCGCCAACCAATGCAACCGTCTTGATCGAGGGTGAAAGCGGCACAGGGAAAGAACTGGCGGCAAAAGCCATTCACTTCAACAGTCCGAGACGGGGCAAACCTTTTATTGCCGTAAACTGCAGCGCCCTTGCTGAAAATCTTCTTGAAAGCGAACTTTTCGGTCACGAAAAAGGGGCGTTTACCGGCGCCATAACAATGAAAAAGGGACGATTTGAAATAGCTGATGAAGGAACACTGTTTCTGGATGAAATCGGCGAGCTTTCACAAGGCCTCCAGGTAAAACTATTAAGGGTTATTCAGGAAAAAGTTTTTGAAAGGGTCGGCGGAGTTAAGCCGCTTACCGTCAATATCCGCATCATTGCCGCCACAAATAAACAGTTAAAAGAAGAGATGGAACAGGGCCGCTTCAGGGAGGACCTGTTTTACAGATTGAATGTAGTAAATATTGTCCTGCCGCCTCTTAAACAACGCATAGACGATCTCAGGCTTTTAATTAATCACTTTATAAAAAAATATTCTGACGAACACGACTCGGATACTCCTGTTAAGGATGTTGACAATGAAGTTGAACGTCTTTTTAACAATTACAACTGGCCAGGAAATGTTCGGGAACTTGAAAATGTTATTGAAAGAGCAATGATTATGTGTCCTGGCGAAATCATCAGAGTATCAGATCTTCCAAAGGATTTCAGGGATAATGTTGACAGTTCAATGTATCTTGACGGAATACCCAATAATGCAACATTATATGAGACCCTTGCTCTGGTTGAAAAAAATATGATCAAAAGAGCCTTGAAGCTCACAAATAATGTTCAATCCAGTGCCGCTGAACTTTTAGGAATCGGCAAAAGCGGCCTGAGCAAAAAAATAAACAGACATGGACTGTCTTAGGATATGGTCGAGTGGGAGAGAAATAAAAAACGCAATCAGTTTCCATTTGGAAACTGAGCGTTTCCACGTGGAAACCGATTTTGATTATTAATAAGTAGTTTGCAACGGCGATTAGCTCTGATAAAAATATAACTTATTGATAATTCAACAATAAAGGAGTTGGGCGCATTAGCCATACAACCTGGCACGCAAGTTGCTTACTTAATAGACAACCTGATAATTTTTTCATCTGTTTTTCTCCTTAACGGCCAAGCAGACCTCCCATGTTTGGCCGATTTTTTTCTCCTAAAACCCTATGTGTTTTCGCCCTTTATGAAAGTTCTTAACATCAGCTTCCTCTTGCAATGCCTGTACCAATG
>JASEIZ010000075.1 GCA_030017395.1 Desulfobacterales bacterium
GTTGCTTGTTGCTCGTTGCTTGTTGCTCGTTGCTTGTTGCTCGTTGCTTGTTGCTTGTTGATTGGACGATTGCTCATTTTTGGTCATTGCGAGGAGTGAAACGACGAAGCAATCTTGTGTATTATCAAGATGTTTTGAGATTACTTCGCTTCGCTCGCAATGACAATGCTGGGGTTTTTCAAAGCTCTTTGTGTATGGTAAATGGTTCTGCAATTTTTTATTGACAAAAACGATTAAAACGATTATTAAGATTAAATATATGATATTCGATTTTTCGTATTTATATTCTTTTTTTCTCGACCACTCGACCACTCGACCACTCGACCACTCGACTAAACAGCCACTCGACTAAACACTGGAGAAGCTAATTGACTTTTATAACCACATCCAAAGCCGCCGGAATCTGCGGCGTAGCCCGCACCACCATTTCAAAGTGGATAGATGAAGGAATGCTGAAAGCCTTTGTTACGCCCGGCGGGCACCGCAAGATAATAAGGCAGGATCTGATCGATTTTTTAGAAAAAAACAGCCCTCAAACGATCCTGAAATTTAGAGAAAAAAAACGGATACTGATAGTTGATGATAATCCCGATGATATCAAACTTCTTGAAGCGGTCTTTCTGCCGTCCTCTGACAAGTATGAGATACATGCGGCAAACAGCGGCTTTCAGGCCATATATAAAATAGGAGAGATCAAGCCGCATATAGTTATCCTGGATATTGTCATGCCTGACATGGATGGTTTTAAAGTATGCGAAAGGATCAAAAACAACCAGGAAACAAAAAATATAAAGGTAATCGTTGTGACGGCCTACCCTGATAAGATAAAGGAAAAAGAGGCGCACCAATGCGGGTTTGATGCATTTTTTACAAAACCGATCGATTTGAAAAAATTAGTCAAAACGATCCTGGAATTTAGTCAAGTAGGGAATTGGTCGAGTAGTCGAATAGTCGACTACTCGACCATCTCCAAAGGAGAAATCTGATGACGGTGGGAAAAAAAATAAGGTTTCGAACAAAGCTGGTGCTTCTTTTTTTGTTTATAGGCCTGCTTCCTGTTGCGCTTCTCGGTTATCTTAACCTTTACTATGCCCGCAAAATGGTAGAGCAGCAGGCCATCAACCAACTGATCTCACTCAGAGAGGGCCGGGATGCCGAGATTCAAGCTTTTTTTAAATATCTCAGGTTGGAAGTGGAAATGCTTAGCGACCACCGCCTGTTAAAGGATATCGCAGCGGAGTATATCGCTGCATACAATAAAGGAGGCCTTAACGGAGAGGAATTTAAGGTTA
Organism: Desulfobacterales bacterium; assembly: GCA_030017395.1. GTDB lineage: Bacteria > Desulfobacterota > Desulfobacteria > Desulfobacterales > ETH-SRB1 > Desulfaltia. Next base: position 1,293 of record JASEIZ010000075.1, read on the forward strand.
TTGATAAGAGATACCATGGAAGATTTGTTTGGTTTTGCGAAAAGTTTGGATACGATGATATGCTTTTTGTCAATAACGAGGGCGATGTTCTGATAACCGTAAAAAAGGGGCCGGACCATGGTACAAATCTTATAAACGGGATATATTCCAATACCAATCTGGCTGAATGCTTTAAAAACACCGAGAGAGGTATAAGCATTGTTGATTTTAAGGAATATCCGCCTTCGGGCAAACCTGCGGCCTTTATGGGCGCCACTATGATCAGGCGTGAAGAAAGAAAAGGTTTTGAGGCCGGGGAGAAGACAGGTGTATTGATAATTCGAATTCCTGTGGATACGATCAATACCATCTTGCATAGAAGAAAGGGCCTGGAGAAGACCGGTGAAGTGCGTTTGATTGGAAGAGACTTGTTAATGCGTCCAGGTCTTGAGCCCTACAGTCATAGCCTTGGTGGTAAGACACATTTGATTGAGGTGGTTTCTTCGGGGGCAGCGGAGGCTATCGAAGGTGGATCAGGATATAAGGAAGATGTGATTGGCCACAGAGGGACGCGGGTCTCAATGGCATACGGCCCGGTTGAGATAGAAGGTCTTAACTGGGTTGTTGTAGCTGAAAAGGATCGCAAAGAAATTTTGCAGCCGGCCATGACGCTAAGAAATCAGAGCCTCATAATTGCGTTGCTGGTGGCTATAGGCGTGGTCCTGGCAGACCTTCTGTTCGTTGCAGGCATTAGAAAGCCCATCATAAGGATAAGGGAAGCCGCTGACAAGATGGCTGACGGGGATCTTACTGTACACGTTCCGGTTGAGACCGGTGGTGAAATCGGCAGACTGTCTGTCTGCCTCAACCATATGGCGCGAAAGCTGATGGAATCGGGGGCAAAAATTGAGAAGTATAACCGTTTACTGGAAAAAAAGGTGGAAATAAGGACAGCGGCGCTAATGAAAAAAACCCGGCGACTGGAAGAAAGCAATAATACCCAGAAAGCCCATAATGAGATAGTTGCGGCGCTAAATACCGAGCTTGAGATCGAACCGCTTTTAAAAAGCATAATAGGTAAAATAGCGGATCATACCGATTCCCAGCTTGGTGTGATCTATCTATACGAAAAAGAGTCAAAAACCCTGCGCCCGGGTTCAACATATGCTGTTGACAAAGAGCTTTTGGAAGACGGTTTCAGGATCGGCCACGGACTGCCGGGCCAGAGCGCTTTGGAGAAAAAAGTAATACTGGTTACAGATGTGCCGGAAAACTATTTCAGGATTTCCTCGGGCGGCATGAATGGAATGCCGAAAAATGTCATCTGCATACCGATCACCATTAAAGATCAGCTCGTAGGTGTCCTGGAGCTGGCAAGTATTCACGATTATACGGACAAAAGTCTCGAGTTTTTAAATATAGTGGCCTATCAGCTCGGCATAAGTATCAATAATGCGCTTACCTATCTGAAGCTGGAACAGACGGCTGAAAACTTAAAAGAAAAAAACGAGCTTCTGGCAGCCCAGAATGAAGAGATTCAAGCTCAGAACGAGGAGATCCAGGTCCAGAGCGAGGAGCTGATATATCAAAAAAACGAGATAGAGGAAAACTCTAAACGTGTGGAGGAAGCCAGCCGGCTCAAGTCGGAATTTCTATCAAACATGTCACATGAGCTTCGCACGCCCTTAAATTCCATACTCGGCCTGACCAACCTCATGGCCGAAGGAATTGCCGGAAAAATTAATGAAAAACAGAAAGAATATATCGAGATTATTGAAAGAAACGGGAAAAGCCTTCTGCAATTGATAAATGACATCCTGGATATTTCAAAGATCGAGTCCGGCAAGGTTGATCTGTCTATAAGCAAGATCCCATTTAAGAAATTTATAATTAATGTTTGCGGCTCCATCATGCCGCTTATTAACAAGAAAGGGCTCTTTCTTGACATAAATGCCGCCGACGATGATATTTTTATTTATTGCGATACTGATAAGTTAAGGCAGATTTTAGTGAATCTTTTAGGGAATGCAGCCAAGTTTACTGAAAAAGGAGGAATCAGCGTATCTGCCGCTGTTAAGAAGGGCGAGCTTCGCGACGAGGTGATTATAAAGGTCAGCGATACCGGAATAGGAATACCGGCCGATGCAATAAAGTATATTTTCGAACCCTTCCGCCAGGTAAACGGTTCATTAACAAGAGAATACAACGGCACAGGACTCGGCCTTAATATCTGCTATAATCTGGTTAAATTACTGGGCGGAAAAATAGAGGTTGAAAGTGAGGTGGGAAAGGGCTCTACCTTTACCGTAACATTATTAAAAGACAGAAGAAGCAAATTAAGGCCAAACCAGGAAGAGTGGAAGAAAAAAATAAAGGGTGCCCTGGTTCAGGAGACAGTGAGAAAGATTCCAGCCACAGGCAAGAAGGGAAGGAACATTCTGATAATAGATGATGATCCGATTATTATAAAGGAGATGGAAATAATTTTTAAAGAAGAAAACTGCCATCTGACATCTGCCTTAACCGGCCATGAAGGGCTTTTGCTTTTAAACAAATATGTTCCCGACCTGATCCTCCTTGACCTGCGTATGCCGGAAATGGACGGTTTTAAGGTTCTTGAAGAGCTTCAAAAAAGAGAGGATTTAAAGGATCTGCCGGTAATAATCCTTACTGCCGCCGATCTTACAAATGATGAAAAAAAAGAGTTCGGTAAAAATGTAAGAGAAGTGGTTATAAAGGGGCAGATAGATAAGAACACCCTTTTTTCTATGATAAACAAGATATTATGCGAACCGGGCGCCGGTAAAACAACCAGTCGTCAGGCAGCAGAGGAAAAAGAGAAAAAGCCGGAAAAGCCGGAGAAAACCTGGCAGACAAAGATTTTGATAGCCGAAGACAATAGCGATAGCCTGATTCTTTTCAAGGAGATTCTGAATCCGGCGGGTTACAAAATCTATGTTGCAAAGAACGGGCAGGAGGCTTTTGACGTAGCTGTAAAAGAGAAGCCGGATCTGATCCTTATGGATATGCAGATGCCGGTCATGAACGGGTTTAAATCAACAAAGCATATAAGGGAGATTGAAGAGCTGAAAGATATCCCGATAATCGGCCTCACAGCCAGAGCTATGAAGGGGGACAGGGAAAAGGTGCTTGCGCGGGGTTGCAGTGATTATCTTTCAAAACCGGTAATGCCAAATGACCTGCTGAGAATGATCGAAAAATGGCTGGGTTGAAGAATCCGGGATCAAGCTGAAATGCTTCCTCACAAACGTATGGTTGAAATTATTCGAGAGGCTGATGAACTATGTGCGATTCTTACCAGTTCAGTTGTAACTGCAAAGAAAAAGCGACAGAAAAAGGAAAAATAAGGAATAGGTGCTTATGCCCACGATTCTGGTTGTTGAAGACAATAAAGATTTTTCTTTTATGATATGTGAAACATTAAGGTCATATATAGGCTGCACGGTAATATCAGCCAGTAACGGCGAAGAGTGTTTGGAAATAGTCAAAAAAGAGCCTCCAGATGTTATCCTTCTTGATATTCACATGCCAAAAATGGACGGCTTTGAGGTTTGCACCATCCTTAAAAAAAACAAACAGACAAGTCATATCCCGATCATCTTTTTAACCGCAACAGCCTCCGACCTGAAAAGCAGGATCAGAGGATTGGAAATGGGAGCGGATGATTATATAGCGCAGCCTGTTGACAACCTTGAACTTATAACACGGGTTAAGGTGATGCTGAGAATAAAACAGCTCATTGACAGAGCCGGAAAGGCCGGCATTCCCGGCTCTTTATTGTCGGCCAAAACAGCCCACAGTCTCCGCTCGCCATTAACCAGCATTATCGGTATGGCTGAGCTTATTAAAGAACCATTCTACGGATCCCTTAGCGAAAAGCAGAAGGAATTTGCCGGTATTATATCAAAAAGCGGTCAACAGCTTCTCAAGATGATAAATGATCTTGAGAAAGCAAAAGACCAACACTGACATTTATTTGTCCTTTTTCTTTTCGCAGATTGCCATTGGATCAGCCATTAGTTTCAGGTTTTCATATCGCTCCATATACTCTTTTTCAAGACGAACGGTCAACATTTTGGACTCTTCCGGAAATATCTTTTGCAAAGAAGCGTAACGTACCTCGCCGGTTAAAAACTCCTGGAGCTTTCCATCAGGTTTTTTTGAATCAAGTATAAATGGATTCTTCTCTTCGGCCTTTAACAAAGGATTGTAGCGATACAAAGGCCAGTAGCCGCACTGAACCGCCAGCTTTGCCTCTTCCTGGCTCCTCCCCATGCCTTTTTTGATTCCATGATTTATACAGGGAGAATAAGCCATAATCAGAGATGGCCCGTCATATCCTTCGGCCTCTGTAAAAGCCTTAACAAGCTGCTGTTTATTGGCTCCCATGGCAACGTTGGCCACATATACATAACCGTATGTCATTGCCATGCGGCCCATATCCTTTTTGCATGTCTTTTTGCCGGATGCCGCAAACTTGGCAACAGATCCGGTCGGAGTAGCCTTGGAAGACTGGCCTCCTGTGTTTGAATATACTTCGGTATCAAGTACAAGAACATTTATGTCTTCGCCCGTAGCAAGCACATGATCGATACCGCCAAAACCAATATCATAAGCAGAGCCGTCCCCTGCGACAATCCAGTATGATTTTTTTGTAAACAGCCTGGACATGCCGGCTATTTTACTTAAAAGCAGATTGCCCTTGCAGCCTGCCAGAAGCTCTTTAAGCTGATCCCCATACTTTCTGGATCCACCGGCATCCTTCATGTTCTTCAGCCAGCCGGCCATGGCATCTTTTATCTCCTGCAAAATATCCATATTAAGCGCTTCTTGCATCAAACCGGCCAGTCTGCTGCGCTGCTGTAATGCTCCAAGAAACATACCATAGGTAAATTCCGCTGGATCTTCAAAAAGGGAGTTGCCCCAGGTAGGGCCAAAACCATCCCTGTTAAAACAGTAAGGAATAGCCGGAGCGCTTCCTCCCCAGATAGAGCTGCAGCCTGTTGCATTTCCAATGATCATCCTCTCCCCGAAAAGTTGAGTTAGAAGTTTTACATATGGGGTTTCGCCACAGCCTGCGCAGGCTCCGGAAAACTCAAGCAAAGGCTGACAGAACTGGCTTCCCTTGATTGTATTCCTGTTGACCAGGTTGTCTTTCACCGGCAGCTCAACGCTAAATTCATGGTTTGGCACCTGAACCTCCGTCTGTGTGTCAAGCTGCTTCATAACCAGAGCCGGTTTCTTGGCAGGGCATATATCGGCACAATTGCCGCAGCCCATACAGTCTAAAGTATTTACCTGCACGCGGAAATGATAACCTTTAAGCTCCTTGCCTGTAGCTTTTTTGGTTTTAAAGTTTTTAGGCGCATTGACCAGTTCGTCATCCGTCAAGAGAACCGGACGTATGGCCGCATGAGGGCAGACCATTGAACACTGATTGCACTGTATGCAGTTACCTGCTATCCATTCTGGAATATTGATTGCCACCCCTCGTTTTTCATACTTTGAACCTGCCACAGGGAAAATACCATCTATCGTAAACGCGCTGACCGGAAGTTTATCACCCTCCTGAGCCAGTATGGGGCGCATTACGTTTTTGACAAAATCCGGCTCTTCTTTGACTTCACCTGCAATGTCAACTGCATTGGCCCAATCTTTTGGATATTTGATTTCAACCAGATTGTCTAAGGTCTTATCCACTGCCTCGCAGTTTATATTGACGATCTTTTCACCCTTTTTGCCGAACATCTTTCTAATCTGATCTTTGAGATATGCAATAGCATCTTCCACAGGAATAATATTTGCCAGTTTAAAAAAGGCGGTTTGCATGATCATGTTGATCCTGCCTCCAAGACCTACTCCAGCCGCAATTTTGACAGCATCTATATTATAAAACTTAAGATTTCCCCGAGCAATAGTCCGGCGCATATGAGCAGGAAGTCTGTTTTCCAGATCTTTCAGTGTCCAGTCGGAATTAAGCACAAAGATTCCACCGGTCTTGATACCTTCAAGTATCGGATAGATATTTACATAACTGGCTTTATGACAGGCAATATAATCGGCTGAATCGATCAGATAGGTTGATTTAATCGGAGTCTTGCCAAAACGCAGGTGAGATATGGTGATCCCGCCTGATTTTTTGGAATCATAGGCGAAGTAAGCCTGGGCATACATATCGGTATTGTCGCCGATGATTTTGATTGCGCTTTTATTCGCGCCCACTGTGCCGTCTGCGCCAAGCCCCCAGAATTTACACTGCACGGTCCCTTCCGGAGCCACATCAAACCCCTCTTCCACTTCCAGAGATGTATGAGTAACATCATCGATAATACCTACCGTAAAATGATTCTTCGGACCCGCTGAATTCATGTTGTCAAAGACTGCCTTGACCATGCTGGGATTAAACTCTTTGGACCCCAAGCCATACCGGCCGTTGATAATGGTCGGCATTTCACCACGTTCCATATAGGCTGAGCATATATCCAGATAGAGAGGATCTCCGACAGCCCCCTTTTCCTTTGTCCTGTCAAGGACTGTAATGCGGTCGGCTGTCGCGGGTATGGCGGCAAAAAGATGTTCGATCGAAAAAGGACGATACAGCCGGACTTTGACAAGACCCACCCTTTCTCCTCTGCCTGACAGATAATTGACAACCTCTTCAATGGTCTCACAGGAAGAACCCATTGAAATAATTATTCTGTCTGCATCCGGATCACCGACATAATCAAAGAGCCTGTACTTGCGGCCGGTCAAGTCTGAAACCTTTTTCATGTAATTGCTGACAATAGCGGGAACCTTGCTGTAATAGGAATTCGATGTTTCCAGTCCCTGAAAATAAATATCAGGATTCTGGGCAGTCCCTCTGAGTTCAGGCCTTTCCGGATTTGCGCCTCTTGCGCGAAACGCGTCAAGAGCATTCATGTTAACCAGCCTGGCCATATCATCATAGTCGATCATCTCGACCTTCTGAATCTCATGGGAAGTGCGGAACCCGTCAAAGAAATGAACAAAAGGAACGCTTGCTTCAATTGCGGAGAGGTGCGTTACCAGCCCCAGATCCATGGCTTCCTGAACAGAGGTTGAGGACAAAAGAGCAAAGCCTGTCTGCCGGACAGCCATGACATCCTGATGATCTCCAAAAATAGAGAGGGCATGCCCGGCAATGGCTCTGGCCGTGACATGAAAAACAGCCGGCAGCAGCTCTCCCGCAATCTTATACATGTTGGGAATCATCAAAAGAAGACCCTGCGAGGCTGTAAAGGTTGTTGTAAGAGCGCCGGATGCAAGAGATCCGTGAACGGTACCCGCAGCTCCGGCTTCTGACTGAAGCTCACGGACTATCATTGTCTGCCCGAATATATTCTTACGGCCATCGGCTGCCCATTCATCGCACAATTCGCCCATGCTGGACGAAGGTGTAATCGGATAAATGGCGGCAGTGTCACTCATGGCATATGCCACATGTGCGGCTGCTGTGTTCCCGTCGATTGTTTTCATTTTCTTTGCCATAGCACCGTTCTCCTTATATTATGAATTCTACTTTTTACAAAACTGTCTTATTTGACGGCTTCGTAAAAAGTCTCGAAATCGTCATGCCGGACTTGATAAGCCTGCCCCGTACTTGATACGGGGGCATC
>JASEIZ010000076.1 GCA_030017395.1 Desulfobacterales bacterium
CCAAGGGTCAATAGTAGACTTGACCCCATTTTTAATAGTAGACTTGACCCCATTTTTACCTAGTCCAATGTGAACCTGTCCTTGTTTTCGTCTGTATCCCGACTTACACCGATTTACCACCCAAACAACTTTCTCTGCAAATGATGAATAATTTGGTTACGCAATTTTTGACTGGTAATGGACTCGAGATGTTCAGAGATAATCCTTGAAATATTTGTATGTAGTTCTTCAAGTTCTGGGAGAATACGTTTCAGATATTTTTCATCGGTCGGCGTTTTAACCTCCTCTGTTAGTCCTGCATCAAGCCACACCTTCAGATACCTTGCTTCTTCTTCGTTTACACATTGAATTCTTTCTTTTCCTGCCACTATCTCACATCCAAATAGACCAATACTGATAACAGGCTTTTTCGCTGGTGAAAAAAGTTTAACCTTTTTTAATTCTTTACGACTCAGAACCTTTTCTTCGTAAAACTTCCGGTAAGTTCCATCGCCTATCTTATCCATAATAACTCTTGAGACCTGTTCAATATCTACACCTTCTTTAATTTTTCCTTTCTTTTTAACACTCTTAGCCTTATCAATCCTTGATTTCACCAGATCAACTACCGCCCTGTATACTTCAAGCTGATCGTCATCTGTAAGGCCGAGTATATCTCCCATAATAATCTTGTCTAAAGCACGGCGGTCTGGTTTGACCTTGTCAAGGGAGACTTCTTCGGGGGTGGAGGCTCCGAGTTCGATAAATATAGATTCAATTTTTCTTTGAAGGACGGATGTCTTTAACAGTTTTGATTTATGTTTCTCTATCAAAGATTCTTTGGGCACTAAAATGTCTTTGGCAACATAAACATCAATATCTAATGGCCCTCCCCCACCACCTGGTTGACGGGAGAATAATTCCAAGTATATTGGCGTTAGTGTGGAGTTAAGAACAAGTGATACAGTTTTAGCAATACCGCTATTTATTGGCTCAATACCATAGAGGTTCTTATTTAAAGAAACTCTATAAGGATTATAAAACACAAGATGGCGTAGTCTAACCCTTTCTGGAAAAGCAATTATATCGTTGATGTTTTCCCCAAGATCATACCAATGTCTACCAGGTTCACGAGAAGCACATGTTGGCCTTTTATCAAAATGTTTTCTTTTCCCATGTTTGATATGCGATAGAACTCCTTTGCCTTTAAGTTGGTCTATGGCTTTATTAATAAATAATATTCTCTTTTTTAGGATTAAAAAATCTAATTCGGGCTTGCTTGATTCAATTGCTTTTTCAATCATATAATTTGGCACCCAATTTCCTTTTTCATCCTCATGCATCCAGAATTCTTTCTCAATTCCCTTGGCCTGAATTTCCTCTTCAGTTAAATAAAAGAACTTGTTGACACCGGTTTTTATACCAAACCTCACATCTGCCACATCCTTCAAGGGCACTAACTTATCCTTGCCTTTCTCTAATATCTTGAAGAATATCTCCGGCGCTCTTAAATATTTCCCCCATTTTGCCCCTTCATATTTTTCTGTATCTATATTAAAACCTTCCTCCCACAACTCTTTCTGCTTTTTTGGAAAGATTCTGAAGTCATCGGTCTGGTAGAACTCATCGTGAAAAAGGATGGTTTTTATAAGATCATCTATTGCGTGGAGACGTTCTTTCTGTTTTTCCCAGATGTCCCGAGCTGGAGGAATGAAGTGCCGTAACAGCTTGGAGAGATAGACAAACCTTACCAGGTTTTCATTTCTTTCCTTGGCATCATTACATTTTTCCATAATAATGATACAGGTGTTGATATCGGCATCTTCAAACCACCTTTCCACTTTGGATTCGATAATAGCAATAATCTTGTAGTTATTTAAAAAAAGTTCCTGTAGTCCCTTGCCGTAATCAACGTCCATCCATGAGTTGGAAACAATAAAGCCAAACCTCCCGCCATTTTTAAGAAACTTGGTTCCGTGGACAAAGAAGTAGGCATGTATTCCGGCCCTTTTGGAAATTGTGGCCAGTTTTCTTCTACCCATGTGAAGGGCCTTGTTTATCATTTCATCTTTGTATCCAATCTTTCCGGTAATCTCTGACATTTCCTCCTGTCTCGTGTAAGGAGGATTCCCAACAATACAGTCATACCACCGCGGATAGGTGATCTTTCTTACCTCTTTGCCTAAAGTTTTAGTTATAATTTTTCTCCACTTTTCCGGCAGATGGAATCCTTCCTGGTCTGCCATGAGATCAAAGAAATCGTTTTGTGCGATATTTGGATAATTTTTTAAGACTCCCAGATCGTTAATAGCCAGATTGATCATGGAAAGATGTGCGGGAAATTTGGCAATATCAACACCCCACAGGGTTTCAAGAATATCCTGGTGGGACATTGTGTTATTCATTAATTTTTTGTGCTGATATGCCCTGACGAGAAAAGTTCCTGCACCACAGGAAGGATCAATCACTTTATCTGAATCTTTTCTATGACAAAATCTCAGAATAATGTCTACAACATCGGCACTTGTGAAATACTGTCCAAGGTTATGCCTTTCTTCGGAAGGAATAAGTCTCTCAAAAATTCTGCCAATAGTGTCAAAACCGATTTTGGAAAAGTCATACCTTTTTAAAATCTCAACGATTTCTTTAATATCGTCAACAATTTCTTTGTGCTCTGGAAATGCAATCTCATCTATGAAATCAGTTGAGTAGATTGTCTCGTAATCTATTTGTTGTATAACTGAGTCAAAATAGGATTGGAGTAATTTCTGAAGCTGCCCCCCGGCTACAAGGTCATCAGGGATGGTTAAAGATGCCAGAATAGTCTGCTTTGACTTGAGAACCTGGTAGAATAAGATTTTATTTGTTAAAAGATAGCCTGTCTGCCTGGCGGCTTTTTCAAAATCACCCTCCTGACCGGTGAAATGCCACTGTTGTTCGATGAACCATCTGGTAAGCTGTTTTCTGAATTTTGGTTCTTTATGAAATCTGTCTCTTATAATTCCCTTATAGTGTTTTGAAAGGCGATAAATTTTTTCATGAAGAAGATAGATGAGAAGTTCATCAATTGGAAGAAGAGGTTCTGTTTTCTTGCCGGTATAGACTTCTGAAAGCTCAAAAAGGAACCTTTCCAATCCTTTAAGAATGCTGTTTTTAAACCGTGGCTCTTCAATGCTATCAAGGTCTTCTATTCTGGAAAGGTCATAAATTCCGGCAATCTGCTCTGATTCTTGTGCCATCCGGTTGACCGCTTCTGTTTTAAACCAGATGAGCTTTTGAAAGTTGGAGGTAGCAAAATATTTTGCTTTTCTATTATTGGCTTTCTTGTGAGCATCGGTTTTTAGTTCCTCGGCAAAAGAATCGAAAAATGGAGGTTTGAACTCGATGACACACAGCGTCCTAGAACTTTGCGGTGATTCAAAAAGGCTTACATCTGCCCTTTTTCGATTTCCAGTCTGGATTATCTCAACTTCAGCCTGTCCAAAGGGGAGCCCCTTTTCTTTGACAAGCCCATTAATCCATTCGGCAGCCTTAGCAGCCGCTGTCCACTCTGTTTTGTGGATCGTGTTTTCAAAAGGGCTGGAAACCCTAACGGTTTTACCCGGCAATTTAGACTTTTTCTTTGTCATTTTCTTCTAAAACCTGTTTAGCAATTCTTTTTGCTATTTCAAAGGCGGCTGCTATCCTGATAATTTTCACGTCGGATAGTCCTTTTATCTCAAGAAACTTTTCCAGAGGCTGATTAGCCATGCCTTTAAACGAGTTAAATTTTTCTAAAACCTCTAATGCTATTTTCTCCGCCGGTTTCCCTTTTATGCCCGATGATATCAGTATGGAAAGCAATTCGGAATCTGTCAGGGATTTCGGACCCAGTTCTCTCAACTTCCCACCTGGATGAGACCATTTCTGCATAGGTTATGCTCCATGAAGTGTTAAATTTTGTTTTTTGAACTTCAGATCAAAGGCGTCAGGTCTACATTTGACCCTTATTGATACTATCTTGATTGAATGTTGTCTTTTCCACTCTTCTTGCCGTATATTCTGAGCAATCTCCTCATCGAACTCAATAAACCGGTATCATTTCTTTCTTCTACTTTCTCTTTGTCCTTTTGCCATAGGCAGCTTGCTTTTCCTTTACTATAAACCCAATCTTCTTGCGTAGTTTCGCAGGCGGCGTCATGAGTTGGCGAATAGCTTCAAAGACGATCTTAAACTGTTCATCATATTTCTTTTCCATCTGTTTCAGCTTACCGGCAAGCTCCACATTAGAAGCGAGCATTTCGCGGAGTTGCACGAACGCACGCATTATGGCTATGTTGACTTCTATTGCCCTCTCACTTCTTAAAACGCTTGAAAGTATGGCTACACCCTGCTCGGTGAAAGCCATAGGTTTATATCTTAAACCCATCTTGTCCCTATTGGAGGTCACAAATTGTGACCTCCAATTTTCAAATTCTTCTTTTGTTAACTCAAACATAAAATCATCAGGGAAACGTTTTATGCTTCTCCGTACTGCTTGCTTCAAAACCTTTGTTTCTACGCCATAAAGTTCTGCAAGATCCCGATCTAACATAACTTTATAACCGCGAATGAACACGATCGACTGTTTAATTCTCTCAACAGGAATCATAATCCCTTTTTCATCCATCAGTTATCCTCCATTTATTCTAAACTCCAGAAAGTCATATATCTGATATTTAGGGAAGCTTAAGGTACCCAACTTATAAACTTATTTGCCGGTCAGCGAATATTTCTTGGCTTTTGCTGTCTTCTCGCCTCGAATTACTGATTTGCCGACCTGCCTGTGCGATGCACCTGTCTGCCATTTTTATGCATTATGCCAGTTTTCAATCTTCAGTTTTAAAAACTGTTTAAAATCGTCAATATTCCGTGTCACCAGAATCAGACCATTCACCACGGATATTGCCGCAATCTGTCCGTCAACAAATGACGGGGTTAGGCCTTTCAATGATAATCTGGCACGTTCTATTGCATGCCACTCTGCTGCCCTGTCGTCATAAGGAAGAATAAGCATCGTGCGTTTAACAATGTCGTTAAGGAATGAAGCAATAATTTCACGTTTGCGGGACTGCGGAAGGCGCTGACAACCGAATTGAAGCTCATGCCAAACCGGTGCGGCAGTGACTATTTCGTGCTGGTATTTTTCAAACATCTTCAGGACTGATTTATCCGGGGCTGTTTTTACGGCTTCTGAAAGCACGTTTGTATCAAGTAGATATTTCATCACTTCAACTCGACTTCTCTTCCCGCAGAATGGTCTCGAAGCCCTTTGAAATCACTATCAGAAACCTCGATGCCTTCATCCTCAACCTTTCGTCGAAATTCCGAAACAGCGCTCCAAAACCCCGTATATTTGCGGCTGAGCCGTTCATATTCTTGAATTGACAGCAATACTGCGACAGGTTTCCCTCGTCTGGTCAATTCAACACATGGTCCATTTTCGACATAATGGATAATGGTGGAAAGTTTGTTTTTTGCTTCAGCTATGGAAAATTCCTTTTGCATTATTACCATCTCCTGTTATATTTTTATTATTATAGCTATCTTTATGGCCATATTCAAGAAAATAATTAACAACCCTTTGTGTGCTTCGTGTACTTCGTGGCAAACTATCTGTAATCCCTATACTATTGACTCTTGCTTAAAACAAATTAATTGAGTATAAAACAGCAATGAAAAAACGACCCCCTATAGCTGTTGTCGGCATGGCCGGTGTATTTCCAAAAGCGGCTGACATTAATATATTCTGGCACAATATTATAAGTAAAATCGATTCAACTTCCCATGTATTAAAAGACAGGTGGATAGTTGAACCTGACTTGATGTATAATCCTGATCTAATGCCGGACAAGGCGTTTTCAAAACGCTGCTGTCTGATAGATGCCGACATACTTCGATCAATTAAGTCGGATCATACAGGCATTAGCATAGACAAAGAGCTTTTAAAGGATCTCGATCCTCTCTATCACCTGGTTCTCCATGCCGGTAAAAACGCATTGTCGGATTGTAAGACATCATCGTTAAATAGAGAACGCATTGGAACAATTCTTGCCGCGATCGCGCTTCCAACCGATGCATCTTCTTTAATCACCAGAAAAATCCTCGGCAGATCATTTGAAGAAAGACTCTTCGGCGGTTCTGCTCATTTTGAAGCAAAACCTCTTACAACGCAAGAATGCACAGCAGGCAGGGTAACGAGTCTGCCTGCGGCCATTCTGGCAAAAGCTTTGGGACTTGGCGGCGGCACCTATACTCTTGACGCTGCATGCGCATCATCTCTTTACGCGGTTAAATTTGCCTGCGACGAACTTTATTCTCTTCGCGCTGATGCCATGCTGGCGGGCGGGGTTTCAAGACCGGAATGCCTTTATACCCAGGTAGGCTTCAGCCAGCTTCGCGCATTATCCCCTTCAGGCCGGTGCGCGCCTTTTGACGAAACCGCTGACGGTCTCGTGGTTGGAGAAGGCGTTGGAATGCTCGTCTTAAAAAGGCTTGATGATGCACTGCGCGATGGAGACAACATCCATGCTCTAATCCACGGCATCGGGCTTTCCAATGATATAAGAGGCAACCTTCTTGCTCCGGATTCCGAGGGCCAGGTTCGCGCCATGCGCTCTGCCTATGAATCCGCAGGATGGTCTCCTTATGATATAGACCTCATTGAATGCCATGGCGCCGGAACGCCAGTGGGAGACTCTACAGAACTTCAAAGTTTAAGAAGCCTGTGGGGCGAATCAGGCTGGTCTTATGGAGAATGCGCCATAGGGTCCGTAAAATCGATGATAGGTCATCTTTTAACAGGCGCGGGCGCCGCTGGAATTATAAAAACCATACTTGCGCTAAAACACAAAATCCTGCCACCATCCCTTAATTTCAACAGAGCGCCAAAAAAAAGCCCGCTCAACAACAGCCCTTTCAGGGTGCAGACAAAGGCTGAAGAATGGGTTAGAAAAGACAAGCATAAACCGCTTCGCGCTGCAGTAAGCGCATTCGGGTTTGGCGGAATAAATGCCCATCTTCTTTTAGAACAATGGGATCCATCATCCAATCAGCTATCAGCTATCAGCTATCAGCTATCAGCTATCAGCTATCCCCCTGTTGCCATTGTAGGTATGGGAGCTGCTTTTGGATATTTAAAGTCTTTGGAAGATTTTCAGGAAGTTATTTTAAATGACAAATCCATAATCGGAAAAAGGCCAAAGCACAGATGGAAAGGATGCGATGCTGTTGCGGAAACATATCTTGACAAACGGGCTGCATACGGCGGGTTTATAGACGAGCTCTCGCTTAATGCAGGAGAGTTTCGCATACCTCCCAATGAAATCTATGACATACTCCCGCAGCATCTGCTTATGCTGAAAGTATCAGCCGGCGCGATGAAGGACGCAGGGCTTCCGCTTAGAAAAGAACGCCCGCGAATGGGCGCTGTTATCGGCATGGGCTTTGATTTTGAAGAAACCAATTTTCACCTGCGCTGGCATCTGTATAACCTGGTTAGGTTATGGAAAGAAAAATACAGCCTTGATCTCGACGACAATGAAACCGCAAAATGGCTCGATTCCCTGAAAGACTCGTATGGGCCACCCCTGACAAACGAGCGGACATTAGGAGCTCTTGGAGGAATCATAGCAAGCAGGATTGCCAGGGAATTCCGCTTTGGAGGCCCAAGCTTTGTTCTGTCCAATGAAGAAGCATCGGGTATTAGCGCCCTTGAAAGAGGTATAAGATTTCTCCATCAAAACGAAATGGATACCGTGCTTGTGGGAGCAATAGATCTTGCATGCGATGTTCGCAGCGTTATAATATCTGACAGAATATACCCTTTTTCCAGTAAGGATGAGATCAGCCCGTTTGACGTGTCAACAGATGGAAGACTTTCCGGAGAAGGAGCGGCAGCGCTTGTTCTGAAACCTCTTGACCGGGCGATAGAGGATGGAGACAGGATATATTCTGTAATAAGAGGAGCAGGAAATGCAAGCAAAGCAAAGGATGCTAAAGATGCTTATATTCTCTCACTTACGAAATGCTTTTATGATGCAAATATTTCGCCATCTTTAATAAGTTTTTTTGAAACACATGGAAGCGGTGATCCTGTCGAAGACAGCTTGGAATCAGAGGCTCTGCACGAGTTTTTTAAAAATAGCAAAAACAGATGCGATATAGGCTCCGTCAAGGCAAACATAGGCGATGCAGGAGCAGCCGCAGGAATTGCTTCTCTAATTAAAACAAGCCTGTGTTTGCATCAAAAAACAATCCCTTCCTTAAAAGCTTCAGCCAACGGAAAAAAGAATATTTTGGAAAATGAGATATTTCATGTCCCTGCAAATACAAAAGACTGGACAAGCAACATAAAAGACAGCCCCCGCATGGCATGTGTCGGCTGCATGACAAAAGACGGCAACTGCGGCCATGTTATACTTGAAGAATTTAAAAACCCAAAAGATAAACCGGGCGCTCAACTGCGCCGGCATTACCATCAAGAAGGCTTGGACAAGAAAGCAACAGGCAGGAAAATAACTCTGATCATCGGAGGAAAAGCTCCCTGCCCCGCCCTGCCGGAAAAAAAGGAAAAAACGCAAAGCTCTCCGGAGATAGAACGTGCAATAAAAAGCATTGAAACCACGGCAGACGCCCACAAGACTTTTCTGGAATTTTCGACCAGGCTGCAAAAATCCTATGCCCAGGCATTTGAACTCCAGACAAAACTGCTCACAGCCCGAAACATAACCAGGAAAGAGAAAAGAGGAGAGAGGAAAGAGCGAAGAGCAAAGAGCAAAGAGCAAAGAGCAACCAGTAACGAGCAACCAGCAACGAGCAACAAGCAACAAGTAACGAGCAACAAGCAACAAGCAACAAGCAACAA
>JASEIZ010000077.1 GCA_030017395.1 Desulfobacterales bacterium
ACTCACTGAAAACCGTTTTTGGACAAGAGTGTTCAGATATCTTTAACTGCTTCTATAATAATCATAATCTTTTATTCGCTTTAAATGCAACTGCTACAATCGATTATCAATAATTGAAATTGCTTAATATGCCAAGGGCTTATGAACTTTATCGCTATAATCATCCTTGTTGCTATAGCCAGCGATTTTATACTGCACATTCTGGCCGATTGTTTAAACCTTAAAGAATTACGGGCTGAACTTCCTGAAGCATTTCGTGGCATATACGATAAAGAACGTTATAAAAAATCACAGAAATATCTGCGGGTAAACACGCATTTTGGATGGGTTACAGCACTATTTGACCTTACTGTGCTTCTTGTATTCTGGTTTGGCAAAGGGTTTCCATATCTAGATCAATGGGCGCGATCTCTGGGCTATGGCTCTGTTGCCACAGGCCTGATATACATAGGCATCCTGCTTTTTATCAAAGCTGTTTTGTCTCTGCCTTTCAGTATTTACTCGACCTTTGTAATTGAGGAGCGTTTTGGTTTTAATAAAACCACATGGCGCACGTTTTTATTAGATTTAATCAAGGTATTGATACTTTCGATACTGATTGGTGGACCGCTTTTGGCCGGGGTGCTGCTCTTTTTTGAATATGCAGGAGACAATGCATGGTGGTACTGCTGGATAGTTATCACCTTGTTTATGCTAATACTTCAGTTTATAGCGCCTGCATGGATTATGCCCCTGTTCAATAAATTCAAGCCGTTGGAAGACGGAGAGCTCAAAACCAGCATAATGACTTATGCTCATTCCATAAATTTCCCGCTTAAAAATATCTTTGTCATGGACGGTTCAAGACGGTCAAGCAAATCAAATGCTTTTTTTACAGGTTTTGGCAGGAATAAAAGGATTGCGCTTTTTGACACAATAATCGACCAGATGACCGCAACCGAGCTGCTTGCCGTGCTTGCCCATGAAATGGGACATTACAAGAAAAGGCATATTCTACAAAATATCATTCTCGGGATATTGCAAACCGGACTGATGCTTTTTCTGCTGTCTTTGTTTATCTCTTATCACGGGCTGTTCGATGCTTTTTATATGGACAAAATATCCGTATATACAGGATTGATTTTCTTTGGTATGCTGTATTCACCAATCGACTTTTTTATCGGGATTTTTACACATATCCATTCACGCAAAAATGAGTATGAAGCTGACAGGTTTGCAGTTGAAACAACCGGCAAGCCCGTTTCTATGGCAAACGCTCTTAAAAAGCTTTCGATCAACAATCTTTCTAATCTTATGCCGCACCCTTTTTATGTGTTCCTGAACTATTCTCACCCGCCTGTTTTGAACAGGCTGAACGCTATTTTAGGGATATAGGGAGCATCAGTTTAAAGCTATAGGAAATCTTCGACTGTAAGGCTTTAGACTTGATGATATTATATCAGGTGTTATCGAAATTGCCGGTCCCCAATTCCAGGAGAGGTCTCATATAAATGACCGACATCATGCTCCAGACAGCCTGTTTTCCAGCCCTGAAAGGCGATTTCCAGGCCTGTCATTTTTTAGTGCAATATTTATAGCTTTTTTTGAACCTACAAGTATTACCAGTTTTTTGCCTCTTGTTATTGCCGTATACAGCAGATTCCTCTGGAGCAAAGCAAAATGCTGGGTCATTATGGGCACAATCACGGCAGGATACTCCGACCCCTGTGACTTATGCACGGTTATGGCATACGCCAGTGAAAGCTCCTCGGTTTCCGCAAAATCATAGGCAACTATCCTGCCGTAGTAATCCACGGAAAGCCGGCTGTTTGCCGTATCAATGGAGGTAATTGTTCCGATATCACCGTTAAAAACCTCTTTTTGATAGTTGTTTTTCAAATGCATTACTTTGTCTTCTATGTTAAAACGACCGCCTTTGCGCGCAGAGCCTGGGTTTAAAGCCTTTTGAAGCGCCTTGTTCAGATTTGCGGTGCCTGCCTCGCCCTTATGCATCGGAGTTAATACCTGAATATCATTTACACAGTCAAAATTAAAAACCTTTGGAATTCTTTTGGTGCATAACTCAACTATTGTTTCAACAGCCCTGTCTGGTTTGTTTTGCTCAATAAAGTAAAACTCAGACGGGTTTTCAGAAATACAGTCTTTTTTGAGGTCAGGCATCTTCCCTGCACGAACTCTGTGTGCATTCATAACAATGGTGCTTCCCTGAGCCTGCCTGAAGATCTTCTTAAGCTCAAAAGTTTTTATTATTTTTGAATTGATAATATCGGCAAGAACATTTCCAGGTCCTACTGATGGAAGCTGAAAAGTATCTCCGACCAGTATTAATAAACAGTGCATGGAAATTGCCTTAAGCAGATAAAACATTAAATATATATCCACCATAGAGGCTTCATCAATGATTATCGCATCTGCATCAAGCGGATTATCCTGATTTTTATTAAAAAAACCATCCTTAAAATTATATCCCAAAATTTTGTGGATGGTGTTTGCCTCCCTGCTGGTAACCTCTGAAAGGCGCCTGGCCGCCCGCCCGGTCGGAGCTGCAAGCATGATTTTCTTTCCAAGAAGTTCAAAGACGGTATTAATAGATCTGATAAGTGTTGTTTTACCTGTTCCAGGGCCTCCGGTTATTACGATAGCCCTGTGAGAAAGGCACTCCTGCAAAACATTCAGCTGCTCAGAAGAAAGTTTGATGGCAAGTTTTCTCAATACTTCCTGTGTGATCTGCTGTGTGTCTATACGCAAGGAAGGAATTGGAACGGACAAAACAGCCTTTATCCTGTCGGCAATACCTGTTTCCGCCTCATACAGGCTTTTCAGATAAACAGCGCCGGTCTCAGCGCCCGCAGTCTTTTCTATAACCAGTTCCCCTGCGTCAACAAGATTAAGCATGGCATCTTTGGTTTTACTTTGCTCGATCTTAAAAATATTCTCGCAGCGTTTAAGAATCTGCTCTTCATAGATAAAGGTATGTCCTTGTGCGACAAATTGTTCTATGATGTGAATAATACATGCATTAATCCTTTCCGGCTTATCCTTTGGAAGGCCCAGGTTCTGCGCTATCCTGTCCGAAATATAAAAGCCTATTCCAGAGATATCGCAGGCTATACGGTAAGGATCATTCTGAATGATGTTAACTGCATCATCTCCATACTCTTTGAATATTTTTGCGCTGTATGAAGTTGTAATCCCGTTTTCCTGAAGAAACCTCATAATATCTCTTAATGCGTGATGTTCTCTCCAGGAATTGCTTATCTGCGCTGCCTTTACCTTGCCTATTCCTTTAACATCGGTAAGCTTTTCAGGATTCTTTTCAATTATCTCAAGGGTTCTGTCTTTATAACGACTAATCAAGGCTGCAACAATTTTTGGGCCTATTCCATTAATAAAACCTGATTCAAGATACTTTTTTATTTCATCAGCGCTTGCGGGAAGGACGACCTCAAATGACTCGACCTTTAATTGACGGCCATATTTTGGGTGTGTCTCCCACCTGCCTCTTATTTTAAGAGTTTCGCCCTGGCTGACAGCCGGCATGAACCCTGTAACGGTTACAGGTGTTTGATCTTTGTTTGTCTTTAATCGCGCGACAGTATAATGGTTTTCTTCGTTATAGTAGGTAATTCTTTCAAGATGTCCTTGGAGAGTAATCATAAGAAGTAGCTGCTTATCCAGATCGCAGCATCATAGAGATCAAGAGCTGTATAATCGGGTGAAATTTTCTTTTCCGACAAAAGCCCTTCAGCATTTAAAAAGTTTTCGCTCTTTACCAGAACACTCGACCCGCAACCTGCCCTGCGCGCACACTCAATATCCTTTGCGCTGTCACCGACCATTGTTGAAGTTGTAAGATCAATCTGGTATTTTTTCTGCGCCTGGAGTATTAAGCCTGGCTCTGGCTTACGGCAATCACAACCATCTTCAGGAATGTGAGGACAAAAAAAAATGTCCTTTATGTCTCCGCCTCCTGATTTAATCTCTTTTTTCATTAAGGTGTGAATATGCTCAAGCCCCTGCCTTGATACCATGTTGCGATTTATTGCAGACTGGTTTGTAATAATTATCGTGGCAAATCCATTTGAATTTAAAAGCCTTATCGCTTCAATACTTCCTGGAAGAAACTCAAATTCCTCCCAGCTTTTTATGTAGTCCGGCGAATCCCTGTTTATAACACCGTCTCTGTCAAGGAAAACAACTCGTTGCAACGTTACTTTGCTCTGTCTTCTATTCTGCAACTGCAAAAGCTCCTTTAAATCCGTTTTCAATAAGTTTATTTTCGTATTCAATAGCCTGCTGCAGGGTTGAGCATCTGCCGACACGCACACGGTAGAATGTTTCAGTTCCGTTGTTAAATATCATTATATGAGCATTCTTGTATGTTAAATCAAGTTTTTGTTTTAATCTCTCAGCATTGTTGCGATTGGTAAACGCCCCTATTTGAATGGTAAAGTCTCCTTTATAGTAGTCTATTGGAACATAGGATGGACCGGAATCCTTTTCTGCCGTTGCCGTTGATAGAACAGGGATTCCAAGTGCTGTTATTTGAACCGGTGCTGTGCCCGGGCCTACAATGCCCAACTTTTTTGCCCCGGTATAGGAAAGATCTATTATTCTGCCACGCACAAACGGCCCTCGATCATTGATCCTTACATCAATCTCTTTGTTGTTTTGAAGATTTTTCACTCTGACACAGGTGCCAAGCGGCAGGGTTTTATGCGCTGCCGTCATTGCGTACATATTATATGTCTCTCCGTTTGCGGTCTTCCTTCCATGAAACTTACTGCCATACCATGACGCCTTTCCGCTCTGGCTGAAATCCTGAGAATGAGGAATGGGCTGATACCATTTACCCATAACTTTATAGGGTTTTGGATATCCGGGAATGCCTTGAGGAGGCTTTGTCTTCGAGCAACCAAAAACAAAAAACAACAGTCCGCAGACGGCAAGAAAAGTTAAAAATATATAAAAGCTATTCTTTTTTATCATTATTTTTCGAGCGCAATTTCCAAAACATCCATCATTTTGTCAACAAAGTGAAAATGAATTTCTTTCTTAACCTTTTCCGGTATGTCCTCCAAATCCTTCTTGTTCCAGCTTGGCATAATAATTGTTTTTATGCCTGCTCGATGAGCTGCAAGAACCTTTTCTTTTATGCCTCCAACCGGCAGCACCTGGCCTCTCAGGGTTATTTCACCGGTCATGGCAAGATCCTTTTTAATCTTTTTATGAGTAAGAAGCGAAGCCAGGGCGGTAAGCATGGTAACACCCGCAGAAGGGCCGTCTTTGGGTATGGCTCCTGCCGGTATATGAATATGTATGTCCTGGGTTTCAAAGAAGTCTTCGGCAATACCAAGGGAAACGGCATTTGTACGCATGAAACTAAGAGCCGTTATCGCGGACTCCTTCATCACATCTCCAAGCTGTCCGGTTAAGGTAAGATCCTTTTTGCCCTTCATCGCGGTGGCTTCAACAAACAGAAGTTCACCTCCTGCTTGTGTCCAGGCAAGCCCCATGGCTAAACCGGGCGTTAAAGTTCTTGCGCTGACTTCCGAAGCAAATCGAACAGAGCCGATATAACCTGCAACATCCTTAACCGTTATTTTTGCAGATTTTGCTTCGCCTTCAGCTATCCTTGTCGCAACCCCTCTGCAAATAGTTGCGATTTCACGCTCCAGATTTCTCAAGCCTGCCTCGCGTGTATAACCTGAGATTATCTTTTGCAACACTCCTTTTGAAAAGGATATCTGAGAAGCTTTAAGGCCATGTGCTTCACGCTGGCGTGGTATAAGATACCGTGTCGCAATTCTAATCTTTTCGTCCTGTGTATAACCTAAAAGTTCCAGCACCTCCATTCTGTCCCTCAGTGCAGGAGGTATGGTGTCAAGAATATTTGCAGTGGTAATAAACATTACCTTTGAAAGATCAAACGACACATCAAGATAATGATCGGTAAAAGAAAAATTCTGCTCCGGATCAAGAACCTCGAGCAGGGCTGATGACGGGTCTCCTCGAAAATCGCTCCCAAGCTTATCTATTTCATCTAACATAAAAACAGGATTGTTTGATTCAGCGCGTCTTATTCCCTGAATTATCCGTCCGGGAAGAGCGCCGACATAAGTTCGCCGATGCCCCCTTATCTCAGCCTCGTCTCTGACGCCACCTAATGAAATGCGGATAAATTTTCGTCCCAAAGCCTTTGCTATTGACATGCCCAGGGATGTTTTGCCGGTTCCTGGAGGCCCGGCAAAACACAGTATCGGCCCCTTTGATTCAGGCTTTAACTTGCGAACGGCAAGATATTCTATAATGCGCTTCTTTGGTTTCTTGAGTCCGAAATGGTCTTCATCTAATATCCTTCTTGCTTTTTTTATATCAAGGTTGTCCGTGGTGCTTTCATACCAGGGAAGAACAGTCAACCAGTCAAGATATGTCGATGCTACAGTATATTCGGCAGAAGACGGGTGCATGCGGGACAGGCGGTTGATTTCCCGCTGCGCCTCTTTGCGGGCCTCTTCGGGAAGCTTTTTCTCCTTTATTTTTGCCTTGTATTCTTCAATTTCAACAGCGGTCTCATCCTTTTCACCTAATTCTTCCTTTATGGCCTTAAGTTGCTGATGCAGATAATACTCCCTCTGCTGCTTATCCATGCCTCCCTTCACCTGAGACTGTATCTTGTTTCCTAATTCTAAAACCTCTACCTGGTAATTTAAGAGCCTTGTAACCTCTTTTAATCGCTTTTTAACATCAAAAATTTCTAAAACCCTTTGTTTTTCTTTAAGTGTTGCGTTAATAAGCGAAGCAACCATATCTGCCAATGTGCCGGGCTCCTGTATTGACTTCGCCATTGCCCCGATTTCCTGTGGCAAACCAGGAGAAAGCTCAACTACCCTGGCAAATAAACCAATAATATTTGCCATCAGCGCATCGGTTTCCTTATCTTTCTCTTCTTTATCCTTAATATACTCAACCCGTGCCTGAAGATATGGCTTTGTTTTTATAAAATCCTTTACCCTAAATCTGTTTAAACCTTGGACGAGTAATTGAGTCGTATTATCTTCGGTCTTTGCCATTTTGAGTATAAAAGCACTCATGCCGATCAAATATAGATCGTCATGCGTATAGATGGGTTTGATTTTCATTTCTTTAGCGATAATAAGCCCTATGATACGATCTTTAGACATCGCTTCATCCACCAGTTGCACCGATTCCTTTTGCATAGCTATAATAGGCACAACCATCTTAGGGAAAAGCGTTGTATCAATTAAAGGCAAAACAGGAAGGATTTCCGGAATAGTATTAGATTTAGGTTCGTTATGCGGTAGCTGCTCGGTCATAGACACCCCCAAAAAATAACAAATAATATAAAACGGCTATCCATCTATAATAGGTATTCTGTGCGTTTTGTCGGTCGGTAATTTCGCAAGTCTGATCTGAAGCAACCCGTTTAAATATGTTGCAACTACTTTATCGGTATCAATAGGAGATGGAAAAAACAATATGCGCTCAAATTTACCATATTGTATCTCTGCCAGTCTGTATGTTGAATTTTTAACTCTGGGCATTTCAGCGCGATCGCCATAAATTTTGGCTGCTCTGGTGTTTATTTCCACACCAAGATTCTCTTTGTCTACCCCTGCAATCTCAGCTATAATAATTATTTCTTCATCTGTTTCATATATATCCATCTGGGGTTTCCACAGACCTTCGGAAAAAGCGAAGGCCGGACTTATTGATCGAAACATGCCCGCTATGCCTCTTGCTGTATCTGAATTTAAGTGATCGGAACCTTTGATAAATTTTATTTTAATATAATCCATTTTTTGCTCCTGATTTTATACCAACAAAAGATAAAACCTATGCAATAAATATTTTTACGGAAAAATGCTCAGTATTGCAAACCTTTTTTTGCCGGATTTTTCTAAGTGTGCGTGACACACAGGCACGAAAAGAAACCTGCCCTTATGACCACGTTTTTCCTATTTGACAAAATGAACATTTCGTCGCATAAAGACAATTGGTTTATATGGTGACGGACGATTCACAGAGCATAGGGGTTCAAAAATGAAAAATACCAGGCTTTCAAGAAAAGAACGGGAATATTTACGCCATCGACAAGAGATCCTTAAGGTGGCTTTGAAACTCTTTTCTGAAAAAGGCTTCCACAATGTCTCAATGCATGAAATAGCAACCTCCTCTGAATTTGCCGTTGGTACGCTTTATAAGTTTTTTTCAAATAAAGAAGCCCTTTACAGGGCACTTATGATAGATGTGTCGAAAGCCTTTCATTCATCATTGATGGTAGCGCTTACAACGTCAGGGAACGAACCGGAAAAGATCAGGGCTTGTGTAGAAGCTAAGATAAAAGTCTTTATGGAGAATTCAGATTCTGTCCGTCTTTATCTGGCTGAAACACGTGCGGCCAGTTTTAATATTAAGGCTGGTCTGGATACCGACATAAAGGTGAGGTATGAAGAGTTTCTTGAAAAACTGGCACGTGTATTTGAAAGCGGAATTAAAAAGAGACTTTTCAAATCGTTCGACCCCTACCTTCTTGCGGTCGCCCTTGATGGCATTGCAAACGCGTTTTTATTTCAACATATTGAATATTCTAATGCCCATACGTTTGATGCAGACCTGATCGTAAATATATTTTTTCAGCAGATTTATAAAGAGGGAGAAACAAGAGATGAGTAGAGTTATCATTCTGGTGTTTATTGTTTTCTTAACAGCAGCCTTTCCCGCTGTCGCCGGCCCCCCAGGTCCGGGCGGCGGGCCGGCGCCGCTGGTGACGGTTGAGGCGGTTACCGAGCAGGACGTCAACCCTACAGCCCAATACGTGGGCCATGTGGAAGC
>JASEIZ010000078.1 GCA_030017395.1 Desulfobacterales bacterium
GTAACTATAGAGATCGGCTACATGAAGATTTTTCATGAAATAGATGCGCTTGAAATGACAGGCATTGATCCCTTAAGAACAATTTGTCTGCCGAGATTAATAGGAATTACCTCCGCCATACTTTGTCTTTTCATCGTTTTTGATCTGGTATCCATTGTCGGAGGTTATGTAGCAGTGTGGGCCTTTACACATATTCATTTAGGCGACTTCCTCGGACAGATCGGAAAAGCAGTCGCTCCTACTGATATTATTGTAGGAATTGTAAAAGCCCTGTGTTTTGGAATTATTATTACCATAACATGTCTCTATCAGGGATTTAGCATAAAAAAAAATATTACAGGCCTTCCGGTAGCAACATCAAAAGCAGCTGTTGAGTGTTTTTTTTACTGCCTGGTAATAAATGTCATTATATCAATAATATTTTACCTGTAAATAATGAAGTTAATCGAACTTTCAGATTATACCCTTTCTCCAACAGGTCAAGGAAACGGCCTTAACCGATTCTATTTTGACCTGTCAAAGGGGGATGCATGCTCCGTGCAGGCTGATTCGCCGGATGACGCACACCTGTTTCTAAAGGCTGTTGCAATGCTTGAGCATCCAACAAAAGGCATTTATCGATTTATGGAGGAAAAAATTAATTTTTCAGACCATAGAAATCTTCTTCCATATAAGAAAAAAATAGGTTATGTTGCTGCAGATGCATCGATGATCAGCAATATGAGTATCAGGGAAAATCTTCTATTAATGCGATACTATTTTGAAAATTCATTTTTCCTTGATCTCAGCGATAATGTTAAAAATTTATGCGCTGTTTTCGACATTTATGACAAACTGGATATCCGTCCGGGCGATCTCAGGCCGACGGAGCTGCGAAGCGCCATTGTAATCAGAGAGCTTACCAAGTCGCCTGACATACTGCTGTTTGAGCGGCCTGAGGGTTTCATCAGGCATGAAAAATTTGATCTCTTTGTCAAGCTCCTTAAAGAAATGTTACTATCCGGACTCCCTGTTGTTTTTATTTCTTATCACACTGATTTTGTTAAAGAGTTTTCAAACAGAAAAATACTTATTTCAGGTGGAAAGTTAACAACCGTTAAAAATTAGCCATGGACTTAAATTTTAGCAAAAAAGAAAAAACAGTCGGAACATTTATAATCTGCATCGTAGTCATACTGCTGACTACTGTGGTGATTATCGGCAGAGGCAAGGACTGGTTTAAAACATACATTACATATTATACCACCTTTAATGAAAGTTATAATCTTAAGGAAGATGCTGCTGTAAAACTATTTAAAGCAGATATAGGAAAGGTAAAAAAAATTATACTTGTTGAAAACAAAGTTAAGGTTAAGCTGGCTATTTTAGAGGAATATTCTTCCAGGATAAGAAGCGATTCCGTCACAATTGTGGAAAGCCCGACATTTATCGGGTCTGAATATATTTCCATTAAACCGGGAAGCGCGGACAGCCCCCTGATACCTGAGGGCGGAGAAATCAATTCCACGGCAAAAAAATCCATATCCGACCTTATGTCGGAGTTTCAGGTTGAAGAAACAGCTAAAAAGGTTGTCGGTATGGTCCAGAATATCTCAGAAATAATACAAATAATGCGGGATCCTGACGGCCTTTTTTTTACAACCGTCAACAACCTAAACAAAACCATTTCTCATCTTGAAGCTATTACCGGTGATATACAGGCCGGCAAGGGAACTGCCGGCAGCATACTAAAATCCAGGGAAGTCCTGCAAATCATACTTGATGATCTTGGTAAGGTAACTCAGATTCTGGCAGGCATTACCGAGGCAACACCTGAAATAACAAATAAGGTACAGGATAATCTCGCAACGATAAAAAAGGTTGGAGAAGAAGTATTGGATAGCATTTCAAGTATTAAAAGGATCCTGAAAGAGATGGAAGAAGGGAGCCGTGATATACCGGAGGTTACACGGTCAACAAAGAGAGGGGTCAATGAAATCAGGGATGGAGTAGAAAATATAGACAAGGTGGTTGAATCGATTAAAAAGAATTTTTTGATAAAATCGAATCTTCCGCCCGAACCAAAAGGCAAAAATATTGACGCCGGCTTGCGGCAATAATTAAATTAAATTTTAACCGAAAGGAAAATACCTATGAACTACAAGCAACATATCTTAAAATTATCGGCAGGTTTAATAATAGTTGCAATGCTCGCATGGTTTGGTTGCGCCGCAAAGACCAGTGTAAGCAGGATCAGGCCTGCCGAAGTTTCTCTTGGCGGCATCCGAACGCTTGCTTTGCTTAAGTTTGAAGGCAAGTTCGGTGAAACTGTGCGCAGCGATTTCTATAATAAATTAAGCGAGGTGCAGCACTTCAATCTTATAGACACTTCAAAAACAAATGCCCTGGATCAGGTTGTCTATGATCAAGTGGACGATCCAAGATTTCTTCCGGCTTTTGAAAACATTCAAGCAGATGGAGTAATTACCGGGAGGGTAACTTCCAACATAAATGATATTCGTGGATATGATCAGGTCCAGATGCAGGAAGGCACTGGACGATATAAAAAAGAAAAAAACATTTTTGGCAAATGGGTGGACGTGGAAATCAAAAAAACAGTGCTCAGGCCGATGCCCTATGTCATACGCCAGGCTTCTCTAACCACCGATTTCAAGGTATTTAACCTGAAAACAAAGCAGATTATAGCGACCAGCAAGGTCACGGAAAATTACAATCAAAAATTTGGCGGCGACAAGGAATATGTTCTTTCTGTTTTAGGAGGGATGAAATTAAGCCAGTTGCCTGCGCCGAATCAAACGTTAAATGAACTGTCGTCCAGTGTTGCGTCTCAGCTTGTCACAAAAATTTCTCCAACCAAGATTACCGAAACCATAGAATTTTATGACGGCGGTAAACTTGGCTATGGTGGCCATGATATGATAAAACGCGGAATAGAATTCGCAAAGCGCGGATTATGGGACGAGGCAAAAGCGATCTGGCAGGATGTAATCAAGGCTGAACCGAATAATGCTGCAGCCTATTATAATTTAGGTTTGGCCCATGAATCCGTCGGTGACCTTGAAAATTTCAATATAGCAAGCACAATGTATAAAAAGGCGGTCAGATACGGGGATAATAAACTTTACCTGGATGCTATGGCAAGAATTCAGTCTGCAATCAAAGACCGCCAGAAATATGAACAACAAAAAAACATGCTGAAGCAAACACCGGTTAAGAAAACACAGGAAGAAAAAGGGGTGCGAATATATTAATTTAAAGGAGGCATTATGGTTTTAAAAAATAAAAAAAATATGATGTCATGTCTTGTTTTGGGAATTATATTTCTTTTTGTATCAACCGGTTACAGCTCAATGGTAACGGTTTTAGGGCAGGGAACAGATCGTAAAAGCGCTATTGCCGATGCCCAGCGGGCTGCGGTTGAACAAGGCATAGGCGCTCTCATCGATTCTAAAACCAAGGTTGCTAACTT
This sequence comes from Desulfobacterales bacterium, assembly GCA_030017395.1. Classification (GTDB taxonomy): domain Bacteria; phylum Desulfobacterota; class Desulfobacteria; order Desulfobacterales; family ETH-SRB1; genus Desulfaltia. The sequence continues at coordinate 3,470 of JASEIZ010000078.1, forward strand.
TGAGGTGCTGCAGGATAAAATTTATTCGAGGGCAAGCGGTTATGTGACTAATTATAATATATTGTCTGAAGGAAAAAGTCCGGACGGCTCAATATACACCGTAACCATGCAGGCTGACGTCCAAACCGCTTCGATTAAAAACGATTTAAAGGCGATCGGGATTCTAATGGCACAGATCGGCAATCCCCGATTTATGGCGATTTATATTCCTGAAACCAAAAGTTCGATGCACAGGGATTCCAGAGTGGTCAGGGCCGCCGAGCAGGCAATTAACGGAGTTTTTGCCAGAAAAGGCTTTATAGTCTTAGACAAAATGTTCGTTAATAATATTTACAAAGAGATAGAGCAGGCAGGCAGGATTGATGTGGACATGGATGACCTTTCTGCGCTTGCTTTAAAATATCAGGCAGATCTGCTTCTTGTATATGATGTGCATGCGGCAAGCAAGACCGGTGGATCAAGCAATTATTTCGGCGGCGTCATTGTTGAAATAGCATTGCGCGCCGTTGCTCCGGCCACTGCAGATCTTATAGCTCAAAAATCGGGTGATCTGTACGTAAAAACCATGAAAGCAGCAGGGAATTATTATGAAAACATGCAGGCTGCAAAGGCGGCGGATCAATTGGGAAAAGCGATTGCAGATGCTTTAATTGAAGATACATTGTCTTATTTTGAGCGTGCTGTTCACGCTGGAACCCGTCTTGATGTATGGTTTAGAAACTTTTCAGAACAGGAAACCTATATAATCGTTGATGTAATTGAGAAAATGACCGGTTTTAAGGACAAGTCTGTTAGAAATGAATCGCCTGGAAATTTTCAGCTTGATGTGAACTATCAGGGGAAAAAATTCGATTTTAAGCGGGAGCTTTACAAGGGCCTGCAGGATCAGGGCATCCTGTTTGATACCCAGCAGGCCAAGGGAAATCGTTTTCTGCTTTTCAAAAAAGGAACCGACAATCCATTTGGCGCGATTAATATTAATTAACTGTAATTATTCGGGTTGGTTAGGTTAGGTCTATAGCCTAACCAACCTGAAAGGTTAATTCGGCCTTTTTGTTATCGTAACCGTTCACGGTTTACAGTTATCGGTTCACGGTTGAAATCAATATCCAAAATGCTTCAATCGTTGCATAGTTCATTGAAAAAACTGTGAACTGTGAACCGATAACCGTGAACGGTTGCTTGTTATCGCAATTTACAGTCAACTCTGTCCGGCGCAAAATCAACCACTTCAAGGCTGTTTTCGCCAAGATTAAAGCCATCTAAAAGTTCGGCAAGCTCTTCACTCGTACCCTTAAAGCGCAGATCCAGCGCCAGCAACCCACCGGTTTTATTCCAGCCTTCCTTTTTGCTGCTTACAACTTTGTCCACAATTTCAATGTTAGATACAATCAATTTGTATTGCTGAAAGGATGTAACTCCGGTTATATGCAGTTTAATGGGTGCGCCGTTATTAAGAAACTCCTGAAAAGAGTTTGTAATGGTATCAACCAGATATTCGTCGACAGCCTTTTGAACCGCTATCCGCAAAGATTTGCCTGCGCCGGTCAGCGGACTGATATGAATGGAAATCCCGTTTTTTACTATGGAACCTAATAAAAGCCCTGTCTGGGTTTGAATGACTTTTAGCTGGAGACTCGCCTGAAGCGATTTAAGGCCGGAACCCGGATAAGCCTCGCCGACGTCTTCAACTACGGCCTTGCCCACTATCACATACTGAGATCCAAAGTCCAATCCCAGTCTTTTGGCTGCGGCAATATTTCCGGCTAAAGCCTGCCTGCTTTGGTCAAGGCTCTTTATCTTCTCAATCTGCGCCCTGTCAACAAGATCAAAACCCTTGGCCGCGAGCAGGGAGGATATCTCGGTTTCGGCTAAAGACATGCCGACATGGTCCATGCCGATATATTCTTCTTCTATTAAAATCATAAGCCTGGGCCGCTCCATGCTGTCAAGCAGAATTTTCATGGCCAAAAGATCGTCTTTTATTTTGTCCATTGAAACAGTTGCGCTTAACCTGACAGTGTAAAGGCCTTCAGCCTTTTCTTCCCCCAGGATTGTGAAGCGTGTGATATAGCCCTGTGTTCGGGACATAATACTGTCTTTTTTGATTGCAAAATTTTCCACCTCGGTTTTAGAGTGGATAAAGACCCCGACGGCTTTCTCTACGGCCAAGCGCTGAGCCTGACGTACAGCATCTTCTTTGGAAGCAAAGCTGCTTCCCTCAACTTCAACTACTTTTTCTGATGCAATAGCGCCTGTTATACAGGCAAACACTATAGCCAGCATTGCTATAATCGGAAAAAGTCTATTCATCGGTTTAACCCTTCATTATTTTAAGGAATTGTTTATTGATTATAATGTGGCGCTACCTTAAGGAAAGATTTGACGCTTCGAACCCCTCCTATACTTTTACCATGAGCGATAATCTGCTTTATCTCCTTGTCTGATTCTACAAGACCAACAAATACTACATTGCACTGAACAACTTTTGCGTCAATATTGGTTGACCAGATATTATCATCCTTAATGAGTTTGGCTTTAATCTTGGCTTTAATGGCAAGATTGTCGGTTACTCCACATGGATCATCATCTTTCTTTTCGAGAAGATAGGTGGTTACACCTTTTACACCTTCAACATTTTCGGCAATTTTAATGGCTCTGTTTTTTTGTTCTTCCGCATCATATTCACCAATTAAGTAAACATGGCCATAATAGCAGGATATATCAATAGCAAAAGTCTTAACAACATCGTCTTCGATAAATTTATGCAGAATCGCGGCCTTAATTTTTGTGTCACCGGCCACTGTGCGTACATTCCGTTCATCCACCGCTGTGCCATAAAGAGTAGCACATCCGGAAACGATTAACAGAACCGCAAGACATAATATTGCCACAAAATAGTTTTTCATGTGTTTTCTCTCCATAATTTAATGAAATAATAAATTTAATAATTATATAACGGATAATAAATAAAATATCAATATATACTCTTCTGTACTATAATTTTCCGCTTTCGAAACACAGGGCAGCAACCAGTATATCGAGCTCTTACTATTTGAGACCTTTGCATAACTGCCATTATGAGCGCTGACGCTTCACTGTGTGCCCGTGATGCGGTGTCAGGCTTCAAATTTTAATCCTCAAAATACTCAATGTATTCCTGTGGTTACACGAAGTGAAGCATCGGTGCTCATATTTTCGCCTTCCTTGCCTGACGAAAAAATGTCGCGTTCTGCAAAGGTCTCGTTTTAGCAAGGATTTAATCATATTGGCATGGATCTGCGGGACCAGTAAAGAATAATGGGGCCGCAGTGCAAAGGGGTAAAACTGTTGAACAGCTAAGGCGCTAAGGTTTTCAGGGTTCAAGGACTGTGCGTTTTATGGTTAAGGTGTATGTTTCTGCTGCTGGGCAAGGAGTTGCATCGTGGCCCCATTTTATGAGCTTGAGGCTGGGAGTGCTATCTTTCATTGTTATTTCAATGCCTGTGATGCATCTTGGGTGTACGCAGGAACCTGTGTTGTAGTAAACCGGCTCGGGTTTGAGCTTTTTTCCTCTTTCAATTGCTCTGCGCTCGGTAAGGGAGAGGTTTTCGTACACTGGGCGATGGGTGTGCCCTGCTATGATTATGCCAATATTTTTGTCGTTGTTCATCGCCAGTTGATAGAACTTTTCGTCTATTTCGTTGGATAGGCCCGGATTGGCGGCTGCCCTTGTGGGGTCTTTTATGCCGTATCTCTGAAGGCATGACCAGAAGTTTTGCACGAAGAATTTGCTGAAAGCTGCTCCGTGGCCGCTACATTTAGGGTCTGCCTGGTGGCCGTGCCAGAGGAGGATGCGTTTTCCATGCGGGATGGGGCTGTGGAGTATCGCGGCTTCGTAGATCCTGATGCCGGGAAAGATATCGCGCAGGATATTTGCGTTGTCTTTCCACTGGATGTCGTGATTGCCCCAGATCTTGATGTAACGGGTATTTTTCTGATCAGGGTCATGGAATTCTTTGATTTTGTCATAGACAGAGGTGTGGGTGATGTATATCTGCTCAAAGGTTTTGTTTTCCCAGAGTTCTTCGGCATCGCCAAGTTCTATGTAGATAAATCCCTCTTTGAGATAGTAATCGAGCGCGCATTTGTAGATGAGGGAGTTGTGGGCGAAGTCGTCGGAGCCGGTGCCGTCACCACGATGCATGTCGGACATAATGATAAGTTTTGTGTCTTGCTCCAGGGCTATGGATTTGATTGTTGCCATTCTTTATAAAGGGAATTTTGTCCTCCTTTAAGAATATCTTCAGAAATCAAGGCTAAAGAGCCTTGAGCCTGTTTCAGATCCGGTTGAGTTACCCATTTTATTGGGGTCAGGAGTTCTACTGGAAACTCTTTTATTATTCTGCTGACCGCAATCGGTTCGACCCATAAATCTTTATTTTTTGCTTCTTCGATAATATTTTCCCAAATAAATGGAAATTTTTTCGCAATAAAGAGTATGTCCGCATAATCTTTAGGTTCCATTCGACTTAAGGCGCATATTTTATTTGAAAGAATATTTCTCCAGTTATCAACATTTGCAAAAAAATCAAATCGTTCAAAACCACCAAAATGAAAAGGGACATCATTTATAAAATCTATCTTTAGAACCAGCTGATTCTTGTTTACAAAGATACGCAAAAAGGATTCACTGGTTATTGAAACCATACACTGAGAAAATATTTTTTTTAAATAAGTTACGACTATCTCACATTGCTGTTTGAATTTCGGATGATTGTTCAGAAATAAATCCAAATCATCGGAATATCTGTGATCAAGGAAACACCGGCTTAACACAGTTCCGCCAGACAGGTAAAAATCAACATCCATGCCCTGAATTTCCCTTAAAATTTCATCCTGAAACGGATAAAGCTTATTTAAATAATATTCCTCTGGCATACTTATATTTTTCCTTTAATTCCTTTGGATACAATCTGCCAAGGACATCATCAGTTAAGGCTTCTTTCAATATTTTATTTGGAATAAGTTTGATCAATGTATACCAATCATAGGTAGACAACAGTCTACAAAGGATTAATTTTTTATCAAGAAACGGCAATGTTTCAATTTTACCGGTTATGAGATCGTATAATTGATTTTCATCAACGTTTTTATCCCAAAAAGCATCTGATAATAATTTTTTTTTATCTTTCGTGGTCAATTGTTTCATAGAGACCTTTTAAAAATGCTTCCCGCTAAAATCGGAATTGAAGTTCCCCCAGTCCCGCTGGAACAGGATGAGACCTTTGCATAACTGCCATTATGAGCGCTGACGCTTCACTGTGTGCCCGTG
>JASEIZ010000079.1 GCA_030017395.1 Desulfobacterales bacterium
CGGTTCACACTTGATGTTGGAAGGCCTGATCATATTATCTGGAAGTCCAAAGAGTCCCAACTTTGAGCTTTGAGCTTTCAGCTCATACGCGAGTTTCTTACCCCTTGCATCATTACAATTAATTACGGCCAGGGTACGGCCTTTTTTATGCCCTGATATCAGGTTTTCCGTAAAAAGCCTTTTCTTGCACGACCAGTAGGAATCCATATCCACGTGATAATCAAGATGATCCCGGGTCAAATTCGTAAATACACCGACATCAAACCAGCAATTTGCAATCCTGTGCTGGTCTATGGCATGCGATGAAACCTCCATAACAACATGTGTAATGCCATGCTTTAGCATCTCGGCTAAAATTCTCTGAAGATCAAGCGATTCGGGCGTTGTAACATGGCTATTAAATTTTTTGTCCAAATAACGGTAATTTATTGTTCCTATAACACCGACCCTAAAACCAGCATTTAAAAGTATGCTTTCGATCAAATAGGCTGTGGTTGTTTTGCCGTTTGTGCCGGTTATTCCTATTAAAAACAAATCTTCCGAAGGATTACCGTAAAAGGCGGCAGAGATAGCAGATAGAGCTTTTCTTGTGTTTTCAACTTCGATAATTATTGAATTCCAATTAATCGGTTTTTGCGCAATAATCGCTGATGCGCCATTTGCCAATGCCTCGTCAACATAGTCATGACCATCCGTCACATTGCCCTGTATGGCCACAAACACCCCGCCCTGCTTAACATCCTGCGCTCTATAATGGATTGAAACAACATCGGCCTTATCCATTCCGCCCTCTTTTTTCTTACCAGAAACACTCTTTACAGTAATTGATTTAAGCAAATGCGAAAGTTTCACGCTGAAACCTTTGGAAAATGTCTAATTTTATCTGATCCATTAAATCTGTTCAAACCAGCCTGTCTATTAACACGGCCGCCATAAGGCACACTATGAGTAGCGGGCAGGTTCATATAGTTAAGGGTTTCAAAGGCAATTTTTTTAAATGCCGGGGCTGAAACAATACCGCCAAAATACTGTTGCCCAGGCTCATCAATTACAACCAGGACAGCTACTTCAGGATCTTGTGAAGGAGCAAACCCTACAAATGATGCTATATATTTATCTTCGGCATATGTTCCTTTTTCATCAATTTTCTGGGCAGTGCCTGTCTTACCGCAAACAGAATAACCTTCAAGCGCTGCATTGCCCCCTGTGCCTCCGTCATCGGTCACGGATTCCATTATCTTTTTCAAGGTTCCGGCTGTTTGGGCCGAAATAACCCTTCTAACTTCACAAGGACTCGAACTCTTTATTAAACGTCCATTCTTATCCATTATGGCCTGAACAATATAAGGCTTCATGAGAATCCCGTCATTGGCAATCGCGCAAGTGGCTGTTATAAGCTGAAGTGCTGATACGGAAATCCCTTGCCCGAATGCAACTGCTCCGGCGTCTATTTTTGACCATCGCTTATATGGAGACATGCTTCCGGCTGTTTCCCCCGGGCAGTCTATTCCGCTCTTTTTGCCGAAACCAAAATCGCTTAAAGTCTTATAAAGCACATCCTGACCGGTTGTTTCAGCGACCTTTACTATACCGATATTGCTTGAATATTTAACGATCTGCTGCAAGGACATCCAACCGTGAGGCTTGGTGTCATGAATAATATCTTTTCCGATTTTGTACGAGCCGTTTTCGCAATAAAAAATAGTATTCTGTGTGCATTTCCCTGATTCCAGTGCCGCTGCTGCCGAGAAGATTTTCATGGTTGAGCCTGGTTCAAACTGATCGGCTATTGCTCTGTTTCTCCAAAGCTCCCTTTTAAAATCTCTGAAAGTATTAGGATTAAAAAAGGGATAGTGCGCCATAGCTAATACAGCCCCTGTTTTTGGGGCCATTACTATCGCCATCCCTGATTTGGCGGAAAATTTATCAACCGCTTCCTCAAGAGCGTTCTCCGCTATGTGCTGTATTGTCCTGTCAATAGTGAGAATAAGGTTGTTCCCGCCAAAATCTCCGGCCTCTGCTTCCCCGACGTTAAATCCACGGCCGAATGCATCCTTTAAAACCGTAAACTTACCTGTAGCGCCTTCAAGATAATCGTTATAATAAAATTCAATACCTTCCAGACCATGGACATCGACGCCTGAAAATCCAAGCACCTGTGCAGCAAGGGTTTTGTTTGGATAAAAACGCTTGTTCTCGGGTATGAAAGCTATGCCTTTAAGCTTTAAATTCTTTGTCTGTTCTGCCTCCCTGGGTGTGACATGGCGCTTTACCCATACAAACGATCTTTTTTTTGAATTTAGATTTCTGTAAAGTGAGGCTTCGTCTATTTTTAGCGCCCTTGCAATGAGCCTGGCTGTCGTTTTTGGTTCTGAAATATTTTGTGGATATGCAGCTATCGATGCCACATCTATGCTGACTGCTATTTCTCTATGATTTGCATCATATATAGTTCCGCGTTTTCCAGAAGATATAAAAGATTTTTCATATTGGTCTGCCGCCTTTTGAGACAGCCACGGACCGCAAAAAACCTGCAGGTATACCGCCTTTGCCCCTATTACGACCAAAATAATGCTGAAAATAAAACCAATAAGTATAGAACGCAGTCCAATAAGCCTTTGTTGAACAGCAGTACCGGTTGTTGCGAATAATTTTCGATGTTTTGTTTTCATGGAATTATAATAATCTGTTTTGAAGTCGGTCTTGTCAGATTGAGCTTACAGCTTGCTATTTCTGCAAGCCGTTTCGGAGATTTAAGGCTTGCAAGCTCAATTTTTAATTTGTTTTGCAAGGCTACAATTTTTTGGTTATTATTTACTTCTTTTGTTATCTCATATCCGATCCTTACACATTGAACTCTACACCAGGTATAAAAAAAAAGTTCGAAAATAAAGATCGATAATAGAACAAGCCAGACTCCTGTTAGTTTTGATTTACGAAAATTATTTTTTCTTTTTTTAAAACCCATTAGCGACCCTTGAAATACCATGTTAATAGGATAGAAGATAGAGGATGGAGCAAATCGATGGACCTTTCCTCTTTCCTCTTTCCTCTTTCCTCTTTCCCATTTCCTCTTTCCTCTTTCCCATTTCCTATTTTCTCGCAAGCCCTTAGCTTTGCGCTTCTTGCCATAGGATTAACCGATATCTCTTCTACAGTCGGCCGCAATACTTTCCTGGTCAAAGAGCAAACAACCTTTTTTGGATTACAAACACATTTCGGAAAATCCGGAGGACAAATGCACTTGCCCCCCAGAGCTTTTATCCGATGTTTTACAATCCTATCTTCAAGGGAATGGAAAGATATTATACAAAGACGGCCTTTGGGCATTAAGAAATTTACGGCGTTTTGCATAAACGAATCGAGCAGTTCGAGCTCTCTATTGACAGCGATTCTAAGAGCCATGAACACTCGGGTGGCAGGATGAATTTTCTGGGCAAATAAAGATTTCTTTGGAACAGCGTCACATACAATCTGAGCTAACTGCGTGGCTGAACAGATTCTTTTTCGCTTTCTTGCCTTTACGATGTTATGAGCTATCTGCTTTGCCCGGCGCTCCTCACCGTATTGCTTAAAAAGCTTTTTCAGACCTTCTTCATCCATCCCGTTTACCAAATCTTCGGCTTTTACCTGCGAGTTAATGTTCATACGCATATCCAGAGGCTCGTCTTTTTTGAAACTAAAGCCTCGGCCGCTTAATTCGAGTTGATAAAAGGAAACTCCAAGATCTAAAAGAATGCCGTTTACTGCATCAATATTTATCTGCGAAAGAATATCAGGAAGATTAACAAAGTTTTCGTGAAAAAGACGAACATTTAATTCATATGGTCTCAGGGCCTTTTTTGCATTTAATACTGCATCCTTATCCTGATCTATCCCGATCAATAAACCGCCGGGAATAATTTTTTCCACAATGGCAAGAGCATGACCCGAACCGCCAAGGGTGCAGTCAACATAGATCCCCCCAGGAATACAATTCAGAAAAGAGACCGCCTCGCTTAGCATTACAGGAATATGTTTATACGGCATTGGATTAAAGCCCTAATTTTGCAATTTCGTTTCCAACATCCTCCTTTTTCATATCATCTTCCATCTGCATAGCTTCCCGCTCATATCTTTCTTTTGACCATATTTCAAAATGAGCTATTTGACCCACAAGCACGATCTCTTTTTCAAGCCCGGCATACTGTCTTAATACCGGCGGAATCAGGATGCGCCCCTGTTTATCACACATGCAATCAGATGCTCCCCCAATAAAAACTCTCCTGAAACGCCGCATATATTCACTGGTCTGCGCTAAGGACAATACCTTGGATTCAATTTCACCCCAACGATCAAAAGTATATGCAAACAGAGAACCGTCAAGCCTGGTAACCATTACACCGTCACCGCCGCCATCTTTAATGACATCACGAAACCTTGCCGGAATTATGACGCGTCCTTTTGAATCAATTGTATTATAGGAACTGCCTCTGAACATATAACACCCTAATTATCCACTTTTATCCACTTTTTTTACATAAAAGTACATTTCTATCAGGGTGTCAAGAAAAAAATGAAAAAATTTTACATTTTTTTATAATGATTTTTAAAAGTTAAAGGTAATAATTCGTATTAATTTTAGGTGGGAAATTGTGGGGCTGTTTTAAGCGACAAATGCGCTCGCTTTTGCAGTTCAATGTTAAATGGAATCTCCTGTTTTTTTTCTTGCGATCACCTCCAGTGAAGAACACCAGAAAGTTCTTCCACCAGAAATTAAATCTGTTAATTTTTCCACTGTTTCAATTAGTTTCGTAACAAAACTAAAAATGTGAAAGTAATCAAACGCTCTACCCCGTGGCTTGCCACGGGGTAATCCGTGCTTGCCCCGGAAAGACTCGCATTATAAAGCTCAATATCTGCAAAACCATGAACAGTCAGTGCCTTGGTGTCTTAGTAGTTACAAACTAATAAAGTATCAACATACCTCCGTCTTTGTCATCTTTGTCAAATCTAATTTTCCCATAAATGAAGAAGGAACTTGACACGTATTCCACAAACTGGTAATTTGTATTACCGTATTTAGTTGTAATCGGTAGGGTGTTTTACCACATTGCAAAGAGGTGTTATGATAGAACTGCTTAAAGAAATCATTCTCGACTTCCAGAATACTGTTTTAGATACCGGCATTCCAAGGCACTTTCAATATAAGCCTGTTAAAGGAAAAGCCTTTGTATGTATTGGTGTAAGGCGTTGTGGAAAATCGACACTTCTTTATCAAATTATAAAAAATATAGCGGCACAAGGTGTTAAACTTGAAAATGTTCTGTACATAAATTTTTTTGATGATCGACTGACAGAGATAAAACAAGGCAACCTGTCATTAATTATTGAGGCATACTATTCTCTTTATCCGGAAAAGAAGGGGACTGAAGAAGTTTACTACTTTTTTGATGAAATACAGGAAGCAAAGAATTGGGAACAATTTATTGACCGGATTTTACGGACCGAAAAATGCTCAGTATATTTGTCCGGCTCATCTGCAAAGATGCTTTCCAGGGAAATCGCAACACAAATGCGAGGACGTTCTCTATCATGGGAACTATTCCCATTTTCTTTTTCGGAATTTATTTCCTATAAGGGGATTAACTTTAAAAAACTAACTTCACGAAACAGACACTTGCTGCAAAACTGTTTTGATGAGTATTTTCTGAAAGGCGGCTTTCCTGAGGTTCGTGATGCCTCTGCTAAAATCCGCATCATGATTCACCAGGAATATTTTAAAACCATCCTTCATAGAGATGTAATTGAGAGATTTAATGTCATACACCCTCAAGCCGCTATACAGGCTGGTTACAGGTTAATCAGTTCCTCGGCCTCTCTTTATTCAATAAATCGCGTTACAGAGTATCTTAAATCTCTCGGCTATAAGGTCAGTAAAGGTTTTGTTTCCTCATGTATCGAGTGGTTCGAGGATGTTTATTTTCTCTTTTCCGTAAAAATATTCAGCCCCTCAATTTCAAAGCAGAACGCCAATATAAAGAAAATCTATTGCATCGACCATTCCATGGTTACTTCAGTTGCGCCAAAGATCCTGGGGAATAAAGGGCATTTGCTTGAAAACATGATGTTTACATACCTTCGTCGGCATACAGAACAGATTTATTATTATAGGACAAAAAAAGGCAAAGAAATTGATTTTATATGGATGGACAATCGGGGGAGCAGGTATCTTATGCAGATATCATTCTCATTAAAAGACCCGGCTACAAGAAAGCGTGAGATTTCATCTCTCTCCTTTGCGATGGAAGAGCTAAATCTTCAGGAAGCAATAATAATAACCTATAATGAAGAAGAACTCATCAAAGTAGAAACCGGAGTCATAAAGATTATACCGGCATGGAAATATATGCTTTGAGAGCAAGCTTTGCACAAGAAGACGTTTTTCAAGGGTTTCTGGGTGAAATACAAACTGTCTATAAAAACTTCGGCTTAACAGCTATAACCTCCAGTGAAGACCCCCAAAGAAGCCTCCCACCTGAAATTAAATCCGTTAATTTTCCCATTATTTCATCTGTTAATTTCCGCTCTGCCCGCCATGGATTTCCTTGTTTTGTTAAGCAGAATTTAGATTTCACTTGCGGCCTGGGCTATTAGACGTCTTGTTTGACCTACCATATATAATGGCAGGGAAAGTAATCGAAAAGGTGTATTTTGCCGATCCGGCAGTGTAGTTAATCCCTTAAAAAAAGAAGGGGGTTCGCTATTAAAGCGGACACACATACCGGGACGTTTTTCATTAATAAATATTTGAAGAGATTTCAGGCTTCCGCTTTTGCCGGCTTTAACTTCAACAGGAACAATGCGCGCGCCTTCTGCTATCACATAGTCAACTTCAGCCGAAGATCCTTTCTTTTCTCTAATCCAGTAATGTAGTTCAGGTTCCTTAAAGAATTGTTGAGAAAATAACAAATGCTGCCCAATATACTGCTCACAAATACTACCTGAATTAACCAGCATAACATCCTCAACTTTTTCATAATCAAGCAGATTCAAACCACACGCAGTTGACATTATACCAACATCAAGAAAAATTATTTTAAATTTTTTAGCATCAGCAGTCGCGCCGATAGGAATTCCAATACATGATGAATGGTAAACTCTATATGCTAAACGCGCAAGACAAAGCAGATTCAAAGTCTTAGCCAGATATCCGGCTCTTTCGTAACGATCAATATTCACATATTTAAACTTAGTACCGACAACAAGTGGTATTTTTTTAAACAAAAGCTGAAGCCTCTGATTTTTAACCCGCCTGCCGTATTTATTGAAATCATCCTGAAAAGTTGTAAATAGAGCGTGTTTGACTGATTCGCACTCCTGCCATGAACGGCTTTCTAAATAGGTTGAGACAGGTTCAGGCATGCCGCCGGTAACAAAAAATGTCCGCATCAACTCTATAAGCTGTAAATGAACCGGGATTGGGATACTACCCTGATAATTAAAATCAGCAAGAAATGAAACCAGGTTATCTTTTCCGGATGCAAGTAGAAACTCTTCAAACTGCATAGGCCCCAGGTACAAATATTCTATACGACCAACCGGCATGGAAAAAGACGGTTCTTCAAATACAAATTCCAATAATGAACCGGCCGCAATTATATACTGCTCTGGAATTTCCTCGTAAAAATATCGTAGTGAGCCCAATACTTCCGGGGCAGCCTGAACTTCATCAAGAAAAATAAGTGTTTTCCCGCCGGATATTGGAATATTGAATTGTAATTCAAGCAATTGAATTATTTTATGAGGTTTGTTGGAAGAAAAAAGCAATGCAATATCAGGTTCCTGTTCAAAATTTATTTCCAGCAGCCGATTAAAATGTTTTCCGGCAAAGGATCTGACTAAATATGTCTTTCCAACCTGCCGAGCGCCTCGAATTACCAATGGCTTGCGATGTTTACTCGATTTCCATTTCTTTAGATATTCAGATGCAAAACGATACATATAAATCCTTGGGTTAAGATTTTATAAGGGGTGTCTTATTTATTGTTTATGACATTTTTAGGGGTTACTATGTCATAAACAATAATAAAAGTAAAGGTTTTTTGTGATTGGAATTGGGATTGGTTTTTCAAGGACAACGAAAATTTCTACCTTTTTCTTGCAATCACCTCCAGTGAAGACCCCCAGAGGAGCCTACCGCCGGAAATTAAATCTGTTAATTTCTCCGCTGTTTCAATTATCCTCGTAACAAAATTAAACACAGGAAAAGAGCTGATCAAACTTTCCCCGGAAAGACTCGCATTATTGATCACAACATCTTTAAAACCATGATCAGACAACAGTTTTCTTACAAATGCCGGCATGAAGGAGAATTCGTGAAAGACCAGAAATCTTCGGGACAAATCGCCCAGTCCAAGTTTTGAAGCCATCCGATAAGTCCGTGTGTGCAAAAGACCATTTGGAAAGCGAAAATAAACAATGCCTCCCTGTTTAAGTAAATTAAAAGCCCTCTTAACTTCTTCCCAAGGCTCAGCCGAATGATCAAGGACATTGATGAAAGTGATTACATCAAATTTGCTATTCTCATCATATTCTTGAAGAACTCGTAAAAAGTCCCGAAATCGTCATGCCGGACTTGATCCGGCATCCAGAAC
>JASEIZ010000007.1:0-15609 GCA_030017395.1 Desulfobacterales bacterium
ATTTTCGCCTTCCTTGCCTGACGAAAAAATGTCGCGTTCTGCAAAGGTCTCTACCGATGTGTTTTAGATATTAACGATAAATTGGAACATCTACGGGCAAAGCCGAACTGTTTTCACTCTTTAACAATGTCTCATGTATTGCTATCATCTCGACCAAATAAAAAAGTGCGGAACGCACTGTTTTTAAAGTAGCAATTAATTCATTACGAATTGTGTCTGCGGTATAATGAACAATATGTTTGTTTTTGCGGCCATTTCCCACCTCTGATTTATGCAGCACTATAAAACGATGAGTGGCTGCATTTCTGAGAGATTTCTTGATTTCCAGGTAACCCTTTTTGCCGAGATCGTCTGATAGTTCAGCAAGTGCAACAATCGCCGGATTACCGCTTTTGATTTCATTGGCTATTGCCGGCTGCCATTCCATTTCCTTTGCGTCTTTTCTTTTTATTCGCCACTCGTTGATAAAATTTACTCCTTTAGCCGAACCTTTAACGCCTAAATATTCGGCGGTAGCAACCGCTACCTTGTCTAAAATGTCAAAACAGGATTTTTGCGCCACTGTTATCAATGACGAATCCATACCATAATGTGCATTGTCTAACGTATCGGAATAAAAGCCGCTTTCGGGAAGTTTACATTCCAAAGCATAATAAGCAAGCCAGCGCGCCACCAGATAATCAGCCTTCATTGTGTTAAACATCGCGAAAATAGGCGGAACGCCAGGCCCCTTAGCTGCAGGTTCGGTTATACTTGCTATCATCAGTGAATCCCAGCGTGAAATTGACTTGTCGAGTCCTTCAATTGTGGCTGAAAGAGCCAGCCTGTTTTCTGCTACAAATCTCTCATACGGGTTTAAAGCTTTCAAATTCCGTTTTTTAATTTTAGAAGGCTTTGTTTCAAGAAGTTTTGAAAACGACTCAAGCGCATACTTTCCACCATATTTTAGTATACTTTCGGGCGAATCTTTAAATATCAGTATATGACTTGCGGCAAAACTTCTCAGTATTTCAGGATTCCCAATGCCGATATCAGCATAGTAAAGAAGAAATTGCGCGACTCGAGCAGCGGCAATGCCGTTTGACGGATCAAACACCAGCGCCTTTTTATAAGAATCATAAGCCTCAACCCAACGATAGGATCGCCAAAGTAGATTACCAATATTTGTCAGAGCCTGCGTTGCCAGCTTAGAACCTTTTGAATTTCTTACAGTCAATTCATAAAGCCAGCGGGCTTCTCTACGCATTTCCCAGGTGGCGAGATGCCAGTTACCCTCAGAACTGCTTTGCATTTCTGCAAGGCCAAAGAGACCGTTGGCCAGATTATACCTGATATCAAGCCTGTCCGGATAGTCGTTAAGTATCCCGCGAAATATCTTAACTCCTTCTTCTATAGCCTCCTTATCCTTATTTGCCTTTCCAGCATCAACCAGAACGCAAGCCTTTAACCCGTCAATTACCACCTTATCCAATATGTCTGTTTGGCTCAGATTACGGGCAGCGACAATTGCTTCACCAGGAGCCTTTTCAAGCAGATCATAAAGTCTGGATTGCAGTTCTTGTAGTTTAAGGGATTGTGTGCTCATTTTTTTACTTATGTCCGTAATAATCTTTATACCATGAAAGAAAACGGCTAATACCTGTCTTTATAGTGGTAGCGGGTTTAAAACCCACGTCTTTTATCAAATCATCAATATCTGCATAAGTCGCCGGAACATCGCCGGGTTGGAGGTCAAGAAATTCCTTTTCTGCTTTTTTGCCAAGAGTACTTTCAATTGCCGCTATGAAATCCATAAGCTTAACAGGATTATTGTTGCCGATATTATAGAGTTTATAGGGGGCATATGATGACCCGGGATCAGGAGCATCTCCGCTCCATTTTTGATTTGGCTTTGGCAGTCTGTTCATTACTCTTATCACCCCTTCTACGATATCATCAATATACGTAAAATCTCTTTCCATATTCCCGTGATTAAATACCTCGATAGGTTTTCCAGCAAGTATTGCCTTTGTAAAGAGAAAAAGCGCCATATCAGGCCTGCCCCATGGGCCATATACCGTGAAAAATCTCAGACCGGTGCAGGGAAGCTGAAACAAATGGCTGTATGTATGCGCCATAAGCTCATTTGACTTTTTGGAAGCAGCATAAAGGGAAACAGGATGGTCAACATTGTCATGAATCGAAAACGGCATTTTTGTGTTTGCGCCATATACGGAACTGGACGATGCAAACACCAGATGTTTAACATTATTATGCCTGCAACCTTCAAGGATATTAACAAACCCTGCAATGTTTGAATCAACATAGGCGCCAGGATTTGTTAATGAATATCTCACGCCTGCCTGGGCAGCCAGATTTACGACAACATCAAAAGAGGTGTTGCCAAATATTTTTTCAAGTCCATTTTTATCTAAAAGATCAATTTTATGAAACTCAAAATTTTCATAGGCTGCCAGTATCGCGAGGCGATCCTCCTTAAGCTTGACATCATAATAATGGTTTAAGTTGTCGACACCTGCAACGTGACATCCGCTGTCTAAAAGGCGTTTGGCCAGGTGAAAGCCGATAAAACCGGCTGCTCCGGTTACAAGAACTTTATTAAATCTTATACCCATGTTTTGCATCCTTTTACGAGATTACCATATTTAACCATATAGAAAAGGTTATTGCCGATAAAATAGTGCTGATAGAAATAGCTGCCACGGAAAAATCCGTATCACCGCCTAATTCTTTTGCCATCACATAGCTTATAGTTGCTGTCGGAGATGCAAGCAAAATAAGACCCGGCAGAAAATCCTGAGGCTCTATGCTGAACAATCTATATAATATAAAACCAATACCAGGCAATATAATCAATTTCATTGTGCTTGAGAAAAGAACTAAAAGAGCCTGCAAACGTATTAGCTTAAAAGATAAAGAAGCTCCTATGAGCAGTAATGCCATGGGCAAAGCCAGGCCGCCGATAATATCAAGGGTTCGATCTATGACAATCGGAATTGGCACTTCGGTAAAGGAAAACAACATTCCGGCCATGGCTGACAATATCACGGGATTGCCCAATATCTTCCAGGCCAACTTTATTTTGCTTTTCTTTCCCGAAGTATCGGTCGAATATAACTGAAGCACAACTACAGCAAGAAAATTTTGCAAAATCATTATAAAACCTGCAATTATACCGGCGCGTACGAATCCTTTATCTCCAAGATAGTAATATGCGACAGCAAGGCCTATATATCCGAGGTTTCCATGAAAGGAGCTCTGAACAAAGGTGCCGATCTGTTTCCGTTTTACCCGTGTAAAATAGCCGATAACCCATGCAACAGCAAAAACAGCTAAAACAGAAAGCATGGTTATTGTCAGGACGCTTATGTCAAACTGGGTTTTCAAAGAAGCGCGTGATATAGAACGGAAAATCATAGCAGGTATTGCCAGATGATAGACAAGCTGGTTTGCCGGCTCCAAAAAGGCCGGCTGAATAAACCCTGTGCGGCGGGAAAATAAGCCAAGAATGATAATTGCAAATATTGGAATTATTGTGGTAGCAATACTCATATACAGACCTATTTAAAAAAAATTTTTATATAGGCTCCAAGTTCTTTATTTACAATGAATTAGATAAAAACTGGATACTTTGTCAGTCTGGGTTTTAAGGTTCAGGGTTTTAAGGTTCAGGGTTCAAAGGTTCAGTGTGAACTTTTAAAGCTGTGAACCGCAAAAGCGAGCAAACTCCCCGCTGCTTGCGGCGGGGAGTTTCAATACTTACAAAAATATTTTGTTTTGAGGCAGTTGATCCGCAAGAATCTTTAATTTTAACAAGCAGTTTACATGATTCAGCGTAAAGAAAAAGAGATTATGTGTCAAGGAGAAAAAGTTTGTTTGGAATATATTGAGGTTGCGGTAGCCCTTCCTGTTTATAATACTTTTACCTATCGTGTTCCGGAAAATCTTTCCTTTTTTGCGGCAATCGGGAAAAGGGCGCTGGTTCCTTTTGGCCGGCGAAGGGTTACAGGATATATTCTGGGTCCATCTGAGGATATGGATTACGGCAAAATAAAGCTTATCCTGGATATCCTTGATGAGACCCCGCTTTTCCATTCATCCATGATACCACTTTTCAGATGGATTGCTGATTACTATATGTATCCTATCGGAGAGGTTATAAAAAGCGCGCTCCCAGGTGGTTTAAATCTTTATGACTTTGTTGATGTTGCCATTACGGAAAAAGGCAAAAACGCATTGATTAAGGACAGCCTTACCCCTTTGCAAAATGAAATTTTATGCCATCTGAAATTAAAATCCTGCGGCCTGAAAAACCTTTGCGCAAAACTTAAAAGCCAAATCCCGAATTCTTTAATTCAGGCCATGGAAAAACAGAACCTGATTATATGCAAACGGGAACTTAAAGGCAAAAGAACAGGCCCGAAGATGGAGCGGTATGTATCTATGATTAATCCGGGCATTTTTACCGACAAGTTGTCGGCGCAGAAAATGCGGATTCTCCATGTTCTGAGAGATGAAGGTGAAATATCCGTAAAAAAATTAACAGGGCTTGTTCCGACCGCTTCCAGATTAATAAAACCTCTGGAAAAAGCGGGTTACGTTTCAATTTTTAATAAAAGGATATACAGAGATCCGTTTGGCGAATTTATAATACCTGACAACCCTTATAAGCTCACAAAAGAGCAGGAAAAAGCCGTTTCCACGGTTATAGATCTCCTTGGCAAAGGATTCGCGACCTGCCTTATCGCCGGTGTTACCGGAAGCGGAAAAACGGAAATCTATCTGCAGATAGCGGCCGAGGCTATAAAACGTGAGATTTCTGTTCTGATACTGGTTCCTGAAATCGTTCTTATATCTCAAATGGAAAGACGGTTTCGAGCCCGTTTTGGAGATTGCGTCGCCTTGCTTCACAGCAGGCTTTCTGCAGGTGAGCAATATGATCAATGGATGCGGATAGCGCGCCAAGAGGTTCGCATCGCCATAGGCGCCAGGTCCGCTCTTTTTGCTCCCTTTGCGGACATGGGGATCGTTATAGTTGATGAAGAACACGACACTTCTTACAAGCAGGAAACCGGTCTTTGTTATAATGCAAGGGATATTGCAATAGTCAGGGCAAAGCTGATGAACGGAGTCGCCTTATTGGGATCGGCCACCCCGTCAATACAGTCGTACAATAATATAAAAACAAAAAAATTTATTGGATTAACTCTGACAAAGCGTGTTGAAAAACGTCCTCTTCCTGAAATTACAGTGGTTGATCTTCGTAAAACCAGGGATGTCAAGGGAATCGGATATTTTATTACATCCGAACTTTATAAGGCTATAAAGAAAACTTTGAGCCGTGGAGAGCAAACCATTTTGTTCCTGAACCGTCGGGGTTTTGCCGGCTTTCCGGTCTGTGCGTCATGCGGCGCACCTTTAACCTGCAAAAATTGTGATATTTCCCTGACACTGCATCAAAAAGCCAATGCATACAAGTGTCATTACTGCGGTTATTCGCTGGCGGGCACTTCAAATTGCTCTAAGTGCGGATCTTCCAGGATTAAACTGCTGGGGCTCGGAACTGAGAAAGTCGAAGAGGCTGTGAAACATCTTTTCCCTGATGCAAGGGTTGCCAGGCTGGATCGAGATACAATCAGGAAGAAAAATGCGATGCTAAGCATATTAAAAGGTCTCAAAGATCAAGCCATAGATATACTTATCGGAACGCAAATGGTGGCAAAGGGGCATGATTTCCCCAACATTACACTTGTGGGTATAATTTGTGCCGATCTTTCGCTAAACTTTCCCGACTTCCGCGCAGGTGAACGGACATTTCAGCTTTTAGCCCAGGTGTCCGGGAGAGCAGGCCGCGGAACGGTTCCTGGCCGAGTGATTTTGCAGACATATAACCCTGATCATTTCAGTATAGTGGCTGCAAAAAATCAGGACTTTAAAGCGTTTTACAACAAGGAAATTGTTTTTCGAAAAGCTCTGAATTACCCGCCTTTTTCAAGGATAATCCTTCTAAAAATATCTGGAAAAGACATGAAAAAAACACAAAGGTATGCTATGGACGTTGGCAATCTTTGCAGCGAGCTGAAAAACAACAACCGCTTTGTAAAGAGTGTTGAGATATTAGGACCGATCACTGCCCCTCTTCCAAGGCTATCAAAACATTTCAGATGGCAGATATTAATAAAAGGGCCAAGCGCAGAACATCTTCACGGGTTCGTTCATCAACTGTTGTTTAAAAACAGGGAAAGAATAAGCAGCAGGGATGTAAAAATAGTTGTGGATGTTGATCCGTTTTTTATGATGTAAAAAGGAAAGGCGATAGTTTTACATGAAGAATATAAAGGTTGTAATTTTTGACTGTGATGGAGTCATGTTTGATACGGCAAAAGCAAACACGGCTTACTATAACAATGTTTTGCGCCATTTCAACAGGCCGGATATGACGCCTGAGCAGTTTGCCTATTCCCACATGCATACTGCGGATGAGGCAATGGCATATCTGTTTGATGATAAAAATATGCTTGAAGCGGCGCAAACCTATCGCAAAAACATGAGCTACCTGCCGTTTTTAAAATATATGGAAATAGAACCATATCTTAAAATTTTGCTTAAAAGGCTGAGGCCCAAATACAAGACAGCCATTGCCACCAACAGGACAGACACAATGAAACGGGTGCTCGTCGAGCATAAACTAAAAGACGGTTTTGATCTTGTTGTCAGCGCTCTCGATGTTAAGCGCCCAAAGCCTCATCCTGAACAGCTTGTAAAAATACTGGAGCATTTTGATGTAGCTCCATATAATGCAATTTATATCGGTGATTCAAAACTCGATGAAATAGCTGCAAGAGCAGCAAATATTCCTTTAGTCGCATACAAAAACACAGCAATTTCCGCTGATTTTCATATAAAAAGCTTAAAAGAGCTCGAAGATATTATTGAGATATAATGGCGTGGGAAAAAACTGTTTTGCTTTGGGCAGATTATTGCGTAAAATCAGATTGAGACAAAACTATCGATTTCAATATTTTTTTCAGCCTGCTTGATAGTTGCGGCGGCAATGCAGGGATCGTGTTCAAAAAAAAGGATCCAGTCTTCGTTTAATGCTCTGCTCAAAAGCTTTTGTTTTTCATCGATTAAAGTCATCGGGAAATTATCATACGCCATATTCCAGGCAGCAGGAAGATGGGCTGATGTTGGAATAAGATCCGCGCAAAAAAATAGAGGTTTTGTTTTGTCCTTTACAAGTGGATGCTGCTGGCCGGGTGTATGCCCGTTGGTTACGATAATATCGATTCCTTCGAATATTTCTTGCGGGCCGTCAATAAGCTTTAAAACCCCGGCGTTCTTCAGCGGCATGAAATTTTCTTCCATATAGCTTGCCCTGTCTCTTGCTGATGGATTATTCGCAATTTCCCACTGTTTTTTTTGAATATAATATTCGGCATTCTGAAATGTCGGAACAGCCTTGCCATCTAAGATAGATGTCGATCCTCCCGCGTGATCAAAGTGGAGGTGGGTTATTATTACATCGGTGATATCGCTGCATGTCAATCCGAGTTTAGACAATGATATATCGATATTTGCCAAATCCAGATCGACTTTATATATTTTTTTCAGCTTTTCAGATAATTTGTCGCCGATTCCTGTGTCAATTAGAATGTTTTTTCCTTTTCCCTGTATTAAAAGAGACCTTGCCTGCATGGGGATAAGATTTTTTTCATCGGCAGGGATTTTTCTTTCCCATAATACCTTTGGAACAACTCCAAACATTGCGCCGCCGTCTAATTCAAAGCTGCCTGTTTCAACAGTAAAACATTCGTAATTTCCAAATCTCATAAGTTTAAATGCTTTCTTTATACCCGCATTCCTTTTCCATACATGCGTGAAAAGTGCCTTCCCTTTTAGTTGTTTTTTCTACAAGAAACTTGGCTTTGCATCCGGGACATTCTTTTGCTACCGGCTTATCCCAGATGGCAAATGTACATTCAGGATAACGGCTGCATCCATAGAAGGTTTTTCCGCGCTTTGACTTTCTTTCAAGAATATCCCCGGAGCAGCCGTTTTCAGGACATTTTACACCGGTAGCCTGTACTGCATGATTTGAATTTATCGATTTGGTGCTTTTGCATTTTGGGTATCCGCTGCACGCAAGAAACGGCCCGTATTGTCCCTGTTTAATGATCATGGGGTTACCGCATTTTTCACAAATTTTGTCCGTAACCTCTTCTTTGGGCAGTTCAATCGGCTGGATTTTTCCTGTTTCATCCCTTGTGTAGTTTGTTGAATACTTACATTCCGGGTATCCGCTGCAGGCAAGATATTGTCCGTTTTTGCCCATCTTGACATGCATTTGTCTGTTACAGTCGGGACATGTTAAATATGCCGGGAAACCAACGCCCCGCATATTGAGCATTGATTCTGACGCTGCATCCAGATCTTTTTTAAAAGGATCGTAAAAACGTTTAAGCACTTCTAAATAATCGGCCTCTGCGTCTTCGATACTGTCTAAACTGTTTTCCATTTTAGCGGTAAAATCAACGCCAAATATATCAGGAAAGCTTTCTACCAGAAGGTCGTTTACAATGAAGCCGAGTTCGTTCGGTATGAAATAACCTTTGACAAAATCCACATATCCTTTTTGTCTGATTATCGATAATATGGCTGCATAGGTGCTGGGACGTCCTATCCCGTTTTCTTCAAGCTCTTTGACCAGAGATGCTTCTGAAAATCTTGAGGGCGGCGATGTAAAATGCTGCTTTGGCTCCAATTTGTTGAGTTTTAATACCATGCCTTCAGAAAGCCTTGGAAGATCATCCGTTTTTCTTTCTCTTTCATCAGCCTCGTCAACAGACATATAAAGGGTCATAAAGCCCGGAAATTTAATAGTTGATCCGCTTGCGACAAATAAACAGGAACCGGCATTGATAGATATTATGCTGGTGTCAATAATGGCCTGTTGCATCTGTGACGCAACAAACCGTTTCCATATAAGGGTGTATAGAGACAACTGGTCTTTGGAAAGATAACCGGCAATTTTTTCAGGCGTATTAAAGACCGATGTGGGTCGTATGGCCTCATGGGCGTCCTGCGCCTTTTTGCGATTTTTGAAAAACCTCGGCTTTTCAATAACATATTGTTTGCCAAAACGCTCCTGGATCAGCAAAAGGGCTTCTTCGGCAGCCTCTTTTGATATCCTGGTCGAATCCGTGCGCATGTATGTTATAAGCCCCTCGGGTTTTCCAGGCCCCAGATCTATGCCTTCATAGAGCTGCTGCGCGACAGTCATAGTTTTTTTGGCGGAAAACTTAATTTTTCTGATAGACTCTTGCTGCAGCTTGCTTGTGATAAAAGGGGGAAGGGGATTTCTTTTTGTGGTTTTTTTTTGAACTTTTTCTACTATAAAACTGCTGTCTGATATTTCTTTAAGGATAGCAATTGAAGTCTTTTCATCCGGGATGCTGATCTTCTTTCCGTCTTTTTTCACAAGTTTTGCGGTAAAAGGGGGAGGAGTATTGCTTTCAAGATAAGCTGTTATCGACCAGTATTCTTTTGGAATAAAGGCATAAATAGCGCGCTCCCTTTCGCAGATTATCCGCACTGCCACAGATTGCACCCTGCCTGCGCTCAGCCCGCCTTTGACCTTGCGCCACAGCAATGGCGAGACCTGATATCCCACCAGCCTGTCGAGTATTCTGCGTGCCTGTTGAGCCTCATATTTTTTCTTGTTGAGAGTTTCAGGAGCGGCGATTGCCTTATCTATAGCATTTTTTGTGAGCTCGTGAAACAATACCCTGTAAAAATTTCTACCCTGTTTTTTTAGAATTTCTGCGGTATGATATGCGATCGCTTCACCTTCCCTGTCGGGATCCGGCGCAAGATATATGTCTGAAGCATCTCCGGCAGCCTTTTTTAAAGAGGATATAACCTTTTTCTTGCCCGGGATTATTATGTATTTCGGCGTAAAATCTTTTTCAATGTCTATACCCATTTCCTTTGCGGGGAGATCCTTGATATGGCCGATTGTTGCAACCACATTATAGCTATTTCCAAGATATTTTTTTATGGTTTTTACTTTTGTTGGTGATTCAACTACGATAAGTGGTTTAGTCACTATCATTCCTTTCCTAACGCATGCTTTCTGTTTTTATGGAAAATAGTTTGCCAGGTGTTTGCGCCGCAACTCCGTTTAATTCCAGCCTGAGTAATATGCTCGAAAGTTTTCCGGGTTCCATAGAAATTTTTCTCACAAGCTCGTCTATATGAACAGGATATGTCTCCAGCGCTTTATATACCGTCAACTCCTCTGATGATAATGGAGGAAGCTTAGCCTTTATTTTATTTTGACCTGTATTTCCGGTTGCGATATGTTCCTGCAAAAGAGGTGCAATTTCTTCTATAATATCCTGCGTTTGTTCAACCAGTTTAGCTCCCTGTTTGATAAGAGTATGTGTTCCGGTGCTTTTAAATGAATGGATGCTGCCGGGAACAGCAAACACCTCTCTATTTTGCTCTGCTGCCAGGCGCGCTGTAATAAGCGACCCGCTTTTCTTAGTTGCTTCCACTATAACGGTTCCAAGTGAAATGCCGCTGATTATCCTGTTTCGCATTGGAAAATTATGAGCTTCAGGCTTTGTCATGAGAGAAAACTCTGAAATAACAGCGCCGCTGTCTGCAATTTTATGAAAGAGCTTTATATTTTCCGAGGGATAAACCCTTTCAAGACCGCTTCCCAGAACAGCGATTGTTTTTCCTTTACCCATCAGGGCGCCTTCATGGGCAGCAGTATCAATTCCTCTTGCCATGCCACTGACGACGGTGATTCCATTTGAAGCGAGATTCAGGCAAAGCTGTTGGGTCGTCGATATCCCATAGGTTGTCGCATTTCTGGAGCCAACAACGGAAATATTTTTTATAGATCCGTCAAGATTTCCATAGACATACAAAAATGGGGGGGGATCAGGTATTTGCAGCAAAAGAGGAGGATAATCACTATCTGCCATTGTGACTATCCGGTAACCTTTTTGAGCAACAAGCTCGAGCTCCTTTTTAATCTGCTTGTGTATCTTGTGCTGCTTTATCGCCGACACAAGGCGTTCGGACATGCCGTCGAGATTGAGAAGTTCTTCTCGAGATGCTTCGAAAACACGCTCCGGAAATTTGAAATGCTCGATAAGACGCTTGAAATGATGATGCCCAATTCCAGGAACGCTTTTTAGGGCAAACCATGGTAGAATATTTTTCACTTATTTTTTCTTTCCATGCTTTTGCCATGCAAGGAGTATGGGGCTTGCAACAAATATTGAAGAGTATGTTCCTATAACTACACCCACTATCATTGCAAATGCAAAATCGTGAATAATTCCGCCTCCAAGAACAAAAAGCGTGACGACTGCGAAAAGAGTTGTAAAAGAGGTCAGAATTGTACGACTGAGCGTTTCGTTTACACTTTTGTTGATGACTACTTCCAGAGTATTTTTGTTGTATTTCCGAAGGTTTTCGCGGATGCGGTCAAAAACAACAATTGTATCATTTAAAGAATATCCTATTATGGTAAGAAGAGCGGCGATAATCGGAAGGGAAAACTCCTTGTCGCAGATAGAAAAAATACCTACGGTAATAATGATGTCATGGATAAGGGCAACAATAGCGCCCATAGCGTATTTAAGCTCAAGAAACCAGAAGAGGATAAGTGTAACAACCACAGCAACGCTGATAAAGAAGGCTACGCCGACATTGAATAAGGAAAGTAAATATACGGCAACCATCAGCGCTCCGGCCATGACGCCGCTTAAGATCCACTTTAATTCGAAGCGTCCGGATATATATATTGTGATAAAGAGCAGGGCGTAGAACATGGCAAACAGAGCTTTTTCACGTAAATCTTTGCCTACCTGAGGGCCTACCATTTCAACCCGACGAATCTGCACCTCATTTCCCGTAGTGTATTCAAGGGCTTTTTTTACTTTGGAAGTAAAATCTTGAGAACTCGAGATAGACACGTCTGTCCTTATAAGATATTCATTATCTTTTTTATCACCAAATTCCTGAACCGATGATTTGCCTAATTCAAGTTGATTGAGTCCCGATCTTACATCGTCCAAGTTAACAGGCGTGTTAAACTTAACCTGTATTAATGTTCCGCCTGCAAAGTCGATTCCGTATCTTGGTCCTTTATGTATTATAAGCGAGAAAAAACTGATGATGATCATCACAATAGATATAGAAAATGCAAATTTCCTTTTGCTGATAAAATTAATATTTATATCAGGTTTTATAAGCTGCATTGCACATGCTCCTGGTTAGGTTCTGCGGGCTTGGTTCTAACTCCGGCCAATAATAACTGTATACGCTGTTTGTAAACTATACCTTTTATAGTCAAAATTGTCGATTGATGATTGATGATTTGTGGAATCGCTTCGCTCTGTCTTTTTATTATAAAATTGATAGAATTCCTTCAATCCAAAATCGACAATCATCAATTTTTTGTTTTGTAAGCATTAATTGACTTTAACAGCATAGGATAGTGGCCGAAGCGAGAACCATGCCCAGGTCTCGTTATATACTTAAGTGTTTTACTTTTCGGTTGATGAACAAGTAGTCGAATACAAGCCGTGTCATGATAAGAGATGTAAACAGACTGGCGATTACGCCCAGGCTCAGTGTAACGGCAAATCCTTTAACAGGCCCTGTTCCGAACTGAAACAAAACAAGGGCGGCGATAAGTGTTGTGACGTTTGCATCCATGATTGTAAGCGTGGCTTTATTATACCCTGCATCTACTGCGGCTCGCGGTGTTTTGCCGATACCAAGCTCTTCTCTGATACGTTCAAAAATAAGAACATTTGCATCCACGGCCATTCCTATGGTCAGTATAATGCCTGCAATGCCCGGAAGTGTTAAAGTAGCTTGGAAACCCGCGAGTCCTCCTGCAATCAGAATAATGTTAAGGATAAGAGCAAAGTCGGCTATCAGACCTGAACCCTTATAATATATGATCATAAACAGGGCTACGAGAAGACCTCCGACATACACTGAAACAAGACCTTTGTTGATTGAGTCGGATCCAAGAGAAGGACCGACGGTCCTTTCCTCAAGTATTTTTACAGGAGCGGGAAGCGCGCCGGCACGCAGAGCTATGGCAAGATCCTTGGCTTCTTCCAAAGTAAAGCTGCCTGTAATGCGGGCCTCACCGCCGGTGATTTTTTCCTGTATAACCGGCGCTGAATAGACATGATTGTCCAGA
This sequence comes from Desulfobacterales bacterium, assembly GCA_030017395.1. Classification (GTDB taxonomy): domain Bacteria; phylum Desulfobacterota; class Desulfobacteria; order Desulfobacterales; family ETH-SRB1; genus Desulfaltia. The sequence goes on from JASEIZ010000007.1 coordinate 13,241, forward strand.
ACGATTGCAAGGCGTTTTTTTATATTTTCTTCCGTTATTTTAGCAAAAGTTCTTCCGCCTTTTTTGTCAAAAGTAATGGAAACATAAGGTTCATTGAACTGTGAATCTATTTGAACTCTCGCATCTGTGAGATTTGCGCCTGTTAAGAGCGTTTGCTTTTTAATAAGAAAGTAGTTTTTTGTTTCTTGGTTGGTGTCGAGATTCTTTGTGATCTGAGTAAGTATTTCACTTCCAGGAGGAATATTCCCTTTTTGAGCGGCATTAACATCGTGTGTTTCATCCACCAGCTTGAACTCTAAAAGGGCTGTTTTGCCGATAAGATCCTTTGCTCTTTGTGTATCTCTTATCCCAGGCAGTTGAATTAGAATGCGTTTTTCTCCCTGATGTCTAATGTCGGGTTCGCTCACGCCAAACTGGTCGATACGGTTTCTTATGGTTTCAAGGGCCTGTGATACCGCGAGTTTTTTGATATTATCGGTTTCTTCTTCAGGAAGATCCAGAACTATTGAAAATACTCCATCATTTGTTGCTTTTGAAACAATACGCAGATCTTTAAATTCTTTGTTTAAAAGCTGTTCAAAACTGTTGATGTTGTCCTTTCCCTGCACTTTGACCAAGATATTTGAGCCGCTAACCCTCTCGATATTTAGAAACCTTAAATGTTCTTTTTTTAAAAGATTTCGAATCTCAAGCCTAATGCGTTCTATTGTGCTTTCCAAAGCTTTTTCCGTATCTACTTCAAGCACAAGATGCATGCCTCCCTGGAGATCAAGACCGAGATTTATTTTTTTGTGCGGCCACCATGTCGGTTTAATTGAAGGAATAATATAGATAACAGCAGCTATAACAACGATTATAACTAAAATTGATTTCCAGGAAATATTTTTCAATGATCTATTCCTTCTCTTGTCCGGTTTTTGTCATATAAAACCCCGGTTAACCTATATCACCAGGGCTTTTTTTAAAATTCGATTTTTTATTTTTGATCTGAATCGGTTTTCTCTATTTTTGCCGGCTGCGCTGAAGACTGTAACAATGTTGAAACATTATTCCGGTTTATCTTTATACGGACTCTATCCGCCACTTCTATTGTTAAAGTGCTGTCACTAACAGAAGTAACGCGTCCATGAATGCCGCCTGTTGTTATTATCTGGTCTCCATTTTTAATATTACTGACCATTAAACGATGTTCTTTCTGCTTTTTTTGCTGTGGCCGGATGAGAAGAAAATAAAAAATAACGAACATAAGAATAAGAGGTATAAATGATCCAAATCCACCACCTCCCTGTCCGTCTGCGCCTCCTTGACCCATTGCATATGCTATGTCAATCAAAATTAACCCTCCTTCTTTGTTATTTGTAATTATTCGGCCACTAAGGCACCAAGATGATAGAATTATTCTTTGAGATCTTTGCAAAAGTCCCCTTTTGCCCGATCTTTGCGTCAGACTTAAATTTTAATACTTAAAATACTCAATGTATTCTTGCGGTTAAAATTTTCGCCTAATACCTTTTTATAACCCTTTGTGTCTTTGTGCCTTGGTGGCCACATGAACGGTTGCTAATTATTCCCAAATCATTTCAGCAGAGCCTAATACGCTTGTGATAATAAGTTTTATAGGCTTGTCGGCTGCCGTAGATGTTGTGGGGAATCTAACCATATATACCGATTTCCAGGGAGTTATATAAGGAAAAAAGTGGGTTGTTACAGCATCAACCTTTTTTATTTTCCTGATTTCAAGTGGATTTACCATCTTGCCTTTTCCATCGGTTAAATATATTTTCCATATAGAATCTTTTTTGTTAAAATCATTGAACTTTTTATCAGGCACATATGCTACAAGCAGAAAATCATTATAAGCTAAGGCGGCATTTTTCTGATCTTTTAACAGTTTTGTTTTTTCACTGTCTGTCAGTTTATATGCCCTGGCATACTCATTTGAATAAGCATTTCTAAACTTAAAAGATTTGAATGTGGCGTCAGCTATTAGTTGAACGTCCAACCCCCTGTAAATACGGGCTTCTCTACTCCAATCTTTAAGGGCTGCCTCATATTGACCGCCATGGTAAGGATCATACGACTCTTTAAGCCGTTCTATAGGCCCAAAAGCCCGGCACCCAAGACAAAAGAAGATTACTATAATTGCCGGAAAAATTTTTATAGAAAATATTCTTAATAATTTCATTTAACTGTCAACAAATACACGATTAAAAGTAGCGCTGATATACTTTAAATGATAGTTCACGTCAAATATTTCTTCAATTTTTTCAGAGCCGAGCAGGCTGCAAATCTTTTTGTCGTTCAGAATAAGGATTTTGAAATCGTTTTTATCCTTCCATGCCCGCATTGCAATTGCCTGGACTATTTTA
>JASEIZ010000007.1:15619-22143 GCA_030017395.1 Desulfobacterales bacterium
TTATAGGAATCTTCACGAGTTATGCCGGATTCCGCGAGAGCCAGCAATATTTGCTGAGAAAAGACAAGCCCCTTGAGCATATTGAGATTTTGTTCCATTCTTTCGGGATATACTATTAGATTGTCTATGATTTTTGTGATTCTGTTTAATATGTAATCGATCAGTATCGTGCTGTCAGGCGCTATGACCCTTTCAACAGAGGAGTGGCTGATATCCCGTTCATGCCACAGGGGAATATTCTCAAGAGAAGCCATGGCGTTTGAACGTATGATGCGGGCAAGGCCGCATATATTTTCAGACCCTATTGGATTGCGTTTGTGAGGCATGGCTGAAGAACCTTTCTGGCCTTTTGAGAAAAATTCTTCTGCTTCAAGGACCTCTGTTCTTTGCAAATGCCTTATTTCGACCGCCATCTTTTCTATGGATGAAGCCATGATGGCCATGCTTGTAAAATACTCGGCATGTCTGTCTCTTTGAACAATCTGGGTTGAGGCCGGAGCGGGTTTAAGCCCCAGTTTTTTACACACATACGCCTCAACGTCAGGGGATATATTGGCAAATGTTCCCACAGCTCCTGATATCTTTCCAAAACTTATTGTTTCAACAGCGCGTTCAAATCTTTCCTTATTCCGACGCATTTCATCATACCAGACCGCGAGCTTCAAGCCAAATGTTATAGGCTCCGCATGGATTCCGTGGGAGCGTCCGATCATTACCGTGTTTTTGTGTTTAAATGCCTTTTTCTTGATGGTCTTTAAGAGAATTGCGCAGTCTTTAAGAATAATGTTGCCGGCCTGTCTGAGAAGATATGCCATGCTTGTATCAAGAATATCGGAGGATGTCAGACCCATGTGAATGTATCTTGAATCAGGACCGACATGCTCGGCAACATTTGTAAGAAAAGCGATCACATCATGCCTGGTTTCGGCTTCGATCTCTTCGATTCTTTTTATGGAAAATCCTGCTTTTTTCCTGATATTATCAACAGACTTTTTGGGGATTTTCCCTTTCTTTGCAAGGGCTTCACAGGCTAATATTTCAACATTTAGCCATGTTTGATACCTGTTTTCATCTGTCCAGATATCTCCCATTGCCTTTCTTGTATATCGTTTTATCATAATTTTATGTTTCCGTGTTTAAGCCGGATACTCGTTGCTTTCACCTTTGAGCTTTCAGCTTTTTTTATTGTTCAGAAGTAATCCAGATCGTTTCACCGTCAAACTGAATTTTGTTTACATGCTGATAGTCTATATGATCCAGAAGCGCAAAAATCCGGCTCATATTATAGACAACTATCTTGCTTAAAGGAAAAATCAGATTAATATCAACATCGATTTTTCCTTCCTTTAAGTTATATATGCAAACAGTTTTTTCTGAAAATTTTAAAAGTTTGCCCACCCCTGAACTATATCCGAACCTGTTTGGTTCGTCGGCAAGCGGAGAAATGGCAATGCCCTTGCGAGTAAAGTAGTCTTTTAAGAATTCAAAATGAATGGTCCACAAGTTGTCTCCGGAATGCACAACGTATATTCCGAATTCCTCTATATTATTATCCGGTGCTGTTTTGCCTGATTCTATATCTTTTTCTATGATATCGCCACTTTTAAGCAGTATCTTATCCCTGATTTCCTGCATGGAGACAGTTAAATCACCGACTCTAAAAGATTCATCGGATTTGACAACAATGTCAACCCCTTTTTTAAGACCGTATTTTGCTTTGCGTTTCTCTGTAATGGCTTCAGGTTTATTGTAATTAATAACTGGTTGAGGCTTTAGAGAAATATAAGTTTTTTCGGCAATTTGCCCGGGAAGGGGAGGTTTGTTTTGCTTTTGCCAAAGCCATAAACCTGTTGCAATCGTTACGGCAGTAACTGCGCAGACTATAAAGATTTTTAAGGATTTATTCATAAATGATATTACTTTCCCCCGGAACCATTGTGTTGTCCCCTTTAATCTCAACCGAAAGATTCAGCCTGGCTTCCATGTCAAAGATTTCCTTGCGTTTTTTGTTTAATAAATAATTTGCGACTTCGATCGGCACAACAGCTTTTACGCTGGAAATCCCGTCCTTTAAAGCACCAAGGCTGAGTTTGCGCAGAAAGCTTACTCCCAAGGTTTCCGGGGATGGGGTAAGGCCTTTTCCTTTGCAATACCGGCAGGATTCAAAGCCACCGAATTTAATAGACGGTCTTAGCCTTTGTCTTGATATCTCAAGCAGACCAAACCTTGTGATCTTGCCTGTTTTTATTTTGGCTTTATCTCCCTTTATATTTATTTTCAATACGCCTTCAACCTTAGTTTTGTGTTTCTGGTCTCTCATGTCGATAAAATCTATTACTATCAGGCCGCCCAAATCCCTTAACCGCAATTGACGCGCGATTTCTTCTGCCGCTTCGATATTTGTCATAAATGCTGTTTCTTCGATTGATTTTTTTTTGGTTCCTTTACCTGAATTAACATCTATGGAGACCATGGCTTCTGTTTGTTCTATAACAATTGATCCGCCCGATTTTAAGGCAACACGATTTTCAAATATAGATGCAATCTGATCTTCAAGCTGGTATTTTGTGAATATCGGTTTTGCGCCTTTATAAAATTTTACGATTTTTGTGTGTTTGGGAGAAATGATATTAACAAAATCTTTAGTTTCGCGGAATACTGAAGGATCGTCTATAAGAATTTCGGTTACATCAGGAGTAAAATAGTCACGTATTGATCTTAAAACAATGTTTCTGTCTTTGTAAAGAAGGGCAGGAGCTTTTACATCCTTAACATTTTTTTTGATATTTTTCCACAATCGTAAAAGGTATTTCAGATCCCTTGATACGAGCGACTTGGTGGTGTCAGTTCCAGCAGTACGGATGATAATGCCGAATCCTTCAGGCAAGGCCAGGCCGTCGATGATACTTTTTAACCGTTTTCGCTCATCTTCATTTTCAACTTTGCGCGAAATCCCTCTTGTTTTGCTGCCAGGCAAAAGAACGATGTATCTTCCAGGCAGAGATATAAGTGTCGAAAGCATGGCCCCTTTTTTCATGTACGGGTCTTTTGTGACCTGCACAATTAGTTCCTGACCGCGTTTTACTATATTCGTTATTGAATGATCTCCTAAATGACTGTCCTGAAAGTAATCGCTGTGAATTTCATGCTTTTGCAGAAACCCGTGTCTTTCTCCTCCATAATCGACGAAAACCGCCTGAAGGCTGGGTTCAATACGCGCAATAATTCCCTTATAGATATTGCTGTGGATTATTTCCCTTGCAGCGCTTTCTATATGAAATTCTTCCAGCCTGCCGTCTTTTACTTTTGCGATTCTACATTCTTCAGGATCTATCGCATTGATGAGAATATTGCAGTTCATATATTTATTTTTTCCCCCTTAAAAATAAAATATATTTTTTGACAGCTTGCTATATTGCAGTAAGCCTTGAGTTTAAATAAAAAAGGCTATACTCATTTTGATTTAAGCCAATCGCGAGTTGGTTAACAAAAATCAGAAGAGGAGCATAGCCATGAGTTCTAAGAAAACAAAAAAACTTAAAAATATCAATCCTAAAACGCTTATTGTAACTTTTGATATCGGTAAGAATATTCATTATGGTTATTTTAGAGCCCCTAACAATAAAGAAATTAAACCGTTCCAAGTTTATAATAGTGAGCATAGCTTTAATAAACTCTGGAACAAAATTTGTCATTTTCAAAAACAGCAAGAACTCAAAGAGGTCGTGGTTGGTTTTGAGTCCACTGGTCCATATGCTGAGCCCCTTGTTCACTTTTTGAGAAAAAAACCTGTAAAGCTGGTTAAGGTTAATCCTATGCATACTAAAAGGCTTAAAGAATTGACAGGCAATTCTCCGAATAAGACAGACAAGAAAGATCCTCGCGTGATTGCAGATGTTATTTGTCTTGGTCATGCTTTGACATTGGTTATTCCAGAGGGCGCGGTAGCTGAATTGCGAAGGCTTACCCAGGCAAGAGAAAGATCGATACAAAAACGTACCGCAATAAAGAACCAGCTTCAGCATCTCATTTATATACTGTTTCCAGAATTTTTGGAGATTATGAAAAACATATCGACCAAGAGTGCTATTTATCTGATAAATAATTATCCTACTCCTGAGAGTATTATTAACCTTGGGCTGGACTCTTTGACTTCGGCTTTGAAGAAAGTTAGCAGGGGTAAATTGGGGCAAGAGCGTGCAAAAAAACTTTTTGAGGCTGCACAAAGCTCTGTGGGTATCAATGAAGGTAAAGCTAGTATTGTTTTGGAAATAAAATACCTTGCTACTGAAATAAAAACACATAACCAGTTTATTGATGAATTTGAAAAACATATGGCTGAATATTTGGATCAAATTTCTTATAGCCAGAGTATATTGTCTATCAAAGGAATGGGTAAAATAACGGTTGCCGGTCTGATAGGTGAAGTTGCAGATTTCCGGGAGTTTAATACAATATCTGAGATAATGAAGTTGGCCGGCCTTGATCTCTATGAGGTCAGTTCCGGGAAACACAAGGGCTGCCACCACATTTCCAAACGTGGTCGTCCCTTGATGAGGAAGCTGCTGTATTTTACAGCGATTAATATGGTCAAGTCCGAAGGAATTATGCATAAGCGATATCAGAATATGTTGAATCAGGGTATGCCCAAAATCAAGGCATTGACAGCTATCTCCAGAAAAATTTTGAGAATTATATTTGCCCTTACTCGTGATAATACAATGTATGATAAAAATTATAACGAAATAAGTAATTTTAAAAAAGCTGCATAGGTGATAGGCGGGGAGATTATCGTGTTAATCCTTGAGGCGATATAATCGACCTCCATTGACAGCCTTCATAACTCCCCGTTGGCCACCTTAACCCCAATGAAGCAAGGTCAGAGCTCTGTTGAGACTCTCAAATACCAGGGTTGGGAAAGGTGACATTCACATCAGCTTAACGTTTTCAAGTGGGCTCTGGAGACCCAGACCTCACACTTAAAAAAATTTAAAAAAAACTTGACTACAACAAACCAGGATTTACAGAATTAAAAGATCAAAATTTATCCTGTCAGAATCTTTATTCTTTTTGTAATTATTTGCTTTTATTAAATATAAAATTGTCATATGCAAGTCAAATGTTTTCTCTGCTTACCCACATCGTTTTCCCCCTGTGAATCATGGTATCAAGCCTTCTTTTTTCTATCCAATGGGCTTCGAACAGCTCGCCCTCCTTTATTCAAAACATGAGTATATATCATGGTAGTACTGACATCCTTATGGCCCAGAAGTTCCTGAATTGTCCGAATATCATAACCATCCTCCAACAAATGTGTTGCAAAGCTATGGCGAAACACATGGCTGCTTACCGTTTTTGTGACTCCTGAAATCCGTGCAGCTCTTTTTATTGCCTTACTTAGACTATCCAGATGAATATGATGGCGTCTTTTAATTCCGGAACGTGGATCAACAGACAAAATTTTGGATGGAAAGGCATACTGCCATTCCAATTCTTTGGAAGCATTTTTATATTTCTTTGCCAGAGCATTCGGAAGATAAACTGAACCATAGCCTTGAGACAAATCCCTTTCATGCAGCTTCTTGACATATTTTAAATGTTCTTTTAATGCGAGTTTAGCGTCTTCCGGAAGCATTGTAACTCGGCCTTTTTGACCTTTGCCATTGCGAATTACAATCTGGTTCATCTCAAAATCTATATCTTTAACCCGCAATCTCACACATTCAATTCCTCTAAGACCACCTCCATAAAGAAGTTTTACTATTAATTGAAATATGCCCGTGATTGAATCGATAATTTCCATAGTTTCATCAAACGTCAAAACAGTCGGGAGACGTTGAGGCTTTTTTGCTCGAAGTGCATTAACATTCTTAAATACATTTTTATTTATAACCTTTTCATATAAAAATAGTAATGCGCTGAAAGCCTGGTTTTGTGTTGAAGCAGATACATTACCTTTGACAACCAAATCGGTGAGAAATGCTTCTATTTCTTTTTTACCCATATCTTTTGGGTGTCGCTTGTTGTGAAAATAAATATATCGTTTTATCCATGAGATATATGCTTCTTCAGTCCTTATGGAATAATGTTTTAAACGAATCTTATTTCGTATGATATCTAATAGGTTAGGCAGCTGGTTCATGGCATAATAACTTGATTTTAGAATAATTATAAAGTATGGGTTGTAGAGAAAATTTTTTATTCCATATTTATACTATTTTTCTTAATTTTGCGACAAATTAAAAGTTTATAAAGATATTTTTCTGAATATAACATTATATCTTTCTTATTAAGAAATAATTATTAATTTTATTACAGAAATATTATTTGTGAATTTTACATAAAAGTAAATATATTTCTATATTTTCTAATGGGTAGATTAATACATTTGAAATAAATAAAAAAGTTAAAATACCTTTAAAGAAATCTAATTTCCAGCATCCTAACATAATTTTTAATTTATTAATGTTATTTAGAATGTTTTCATAATAATAATTGTTGGCTGAAAAGAATGCAAGAACTGA
>JASEIZ010000080.1 GCA_030017395.1 Desulfobacterales bacterium
GGATGCCGGATCAAGTCCGGCATGACGATTTCGGGACTTTTTACGAGTTCATCAAAATTTAATATGCTGACAAAACTTGAAAAAATGATCCTGGCCTCGATTCAGGGCGACATTCCCATTACAAAGCAGCCGTATCTCGAAATCGCAGAGCAATTAAGTATTTCAGAAAATACTTTTCTGGAAAAGCTGAAAGATCTTTGCGACAGGGGGGTAATACGGCGTTTCGGCGCAACTATACGGCACCAGAAATCAGGGTTTAAAGCAAACGCCATGGTAGCCTGGAAGGTTGACGAAAAACAGATAGACGAAGTTGGGAAAAAAATGGCATCTTTCAGGCAGGTTTCACATTGTTACAGGAGAAACCCTAATGGCGACTGGCCATACAACCTCTACACCATGATTCACGCCAAAGATGAAGAGTCGTGCAGGAAAACAGCCCTGAAAATGTCCAAAGCAACCTCGGTCGATACATATACACTCCTTTTCAGCCGCGAGGAATTGAAAAAAATCTCAATGGAATACTTTCCGCAGGATACCATAGGATCATAGGATTAGAAGATTAGAGGATTTTTTCTTAACACCTAATTATAACATTTTCTCTTTTTCGCGTTCTTGTGGTGAAAAACATTGAAGCTCGAATTATGACTATTCACATTATAAACCATGAATCAAGACACCCCAAATATTCTGCTTGTAAATCCATGGATTTGCGACTTTGCGGCTTACGACTTCTGGGCAAAGCCGCTGGGACTTCTCACTCTTGCCTCCATCCTCCGCCTGCATGGATATAATGTTTACTATATTGACTGTCTTGACAGGTTTCATCAAAAAGCCGTCAAAACCGATCCTCATGCAAGATGCGGCCGTGGACCGTATTTAAAAACCAGTATTCCCAGACCGGACGGTCTTGAGGATATACATAGAAACTATTCCAGATACGGAATCAGGGAAGAATGGTTCAGAGACGATCTTCTATTCATACCAAAACCCGATCTTGTTCTTGTGACTTCAATTATGACATACTGGCATCAGGGCGTGCGACATGCCGTTGATATAATTAAAGAAACATATCCGAACGCATTGGTGGTTCTTGGCGGTATTTATGCCACTCTCTGCCGGGATCACGCCGAGCTTCATTCAGGTGCGGATAAAGTCATAACCGGTCAGGCAGATCAAAACATCCTCAAGCTGGCGGGAAAATTTACAGGCTTTGCTGTCAGCCCAAAATATAACCCGGATAATACTGACTCATATCCTTATCCCGCATTTGACCTGCAGAGAAAAATCTCCTGTATCCCCGTTCTCACGTCAACAGGATGCCCCTTTTCCTGCGCCTACTGCGCATCACATTTTTTAAATCCAAAAAGAGCTTTACGAAGCCCGGAATCCGTAGTCGAAGAAATACGCTGCTGGCATGAAAAATATGGTGTAATCGATTTTGTGTTTTACGACGATGCGCTCCTTGTAAATGCTGAAAAACATGCTGTTCCAATACTGGAAAAAATAATTCAAACAGGCATGAATCTGCGGTTTCACACCCCTAATGCCGTCCATGTCCAGTATGTTTCAAATCAGACAGCAGAGCTGATGTATAAAGCAGGCTTTAAAACCCTGCGTCTTGGGCTTGAAACCGCAGCTTTTCAAAAAAGAAAGGATTTTGACAAAAAGGTAACCGAGGATGAATTTATGAAGGCTGTTGCCTGTCTAAAAAATGCGGGTTTTAATAAAGATCAGGTCGGCGCATATCTGTTGTCCGGCCTGCCCGGACAAACGATAAGTTCAATTGAAGATTCCATCAAAACCGTAAAACAAAATAATATAACACCTGTTATCGCCTATTATTCGCCGATTCCTCACACAGCCATGTGGGAAAAAGCTGTCGCCTCTTCACGTTATGAACTCGAATCAGACCCTGTATTTTCCAACAACTCGATACTGCCGTGCCAAAACGAGCCCTTTTCATGGGAAAAAATTTCATATCTGAAAAACCTCGCAGCAGCATAATCTGGATGATAGCAGATATTAAATACAATATCATCAACACACTAAGCCGATAGCTGATTTACAAATGGACGTTATAGTTCTCCAGTAAACACTATCAGTATCATTGTTCTTGACGAAACAGGTTCTTTTAAATTAAAAATATAAAATATCATCAATTCGCAATCAAAATCATCTAATGTAGCGCAAGCTTTGAACTTATTGAATTTGCAGGCAATTTTATTCTGCAAGAGTCAGGAATTTATCAATGCGCCAATCTTTTCAATTAGCCCTGAACTTTAACCACAGCCAGCCTAATAACACCCTTGCTTCGGAAATACCCTCAGAAATACCAATCGATAAGTATTTCCCTGAAGATGAGGCCAATAAGCTTGCAGCTTTTGAGTCCTTTAACAAGCATTTATACAGGCCAAACACTTATTTACATAAATGGTGGGCTCGTCGGTCTGGCACCACTTTTCGTTACATACTTAAGCAACTGGCAGGCGACCCGGGCAAGCAAAATTTTTATAAAGCAGGTGGCCTGGAAGGCAAAATCATTTTTGATCCCATGATGGGTGGCGGCACGATTCTCCATGAAGCTATTCGAATGGGAGCAAATGTTATAGGAATAGATATTGATCCGATCCCTGTTCTTCAGGCAAAAGCAAGTTTAACTCAATCTTCTCTAAAACATAAAAAGGATATATTTGGCTGGTTTCTCAAAGAATTGAAGGACAAATTAACTCCATTATACAAAACGTTATGTCCCATCTGCAATCTGGAAAGTGAAATCCAGTTTACATTGTACGGGCTGCGTAAAAGGTGTTCATGCAGGAAAGTAATTTTTGTAGATAGCCTTTTATTACGGCAGGACAATCACAATGATGTAAACATCTGCTCAACATGCCACGAAGTTTACACAGGCAAAACTCATACCTGCCAGAAGCAGGCAAACATTCCGTTAATTTTAAAAGGCACCAGATATTGCGAAAAGTGCGGCTCTTTGTTTGACGACATTTTAGATACGCCATTTTTAGAGCGTTATATTCCTCTGGTAATTGTCGGATCATGCGCTGAACATGGGACGTTTTTTAAATCAGCGGACAATGATGATCTGACAGTAATAACTCAAGCGCTTTCTCAAGCAAAATATATAACTTTTGGAAATTCCCAGGATTTTCGTATTCCCAAAGGCCCAAAATCCAGCGACCTTTTGCGGCGAGGTATCAACAGCTTTCAAGAGCTGTTTACTCACAGGCAATTACTTTATTTGAGCGCTTCTTTGCATTATCTGTCAAAACTATCTGCTGAAGATCGATTGTGGTTGGCATTGCTGATTTCTACTTCTTTAGAGTTCAATTGCCTTTTATGTGGGTATAAGGGGAGTGATATTCGAAGACCCGGTGCAATTCGTCATGTATTTTCACATCATGCCTATTCATTTCCATACACTGCCTTGGAAAACAACCCAATATTTTCAGGCAATACATCCGGCACATTAAACAGACTCTTCAATGACCGTATCAAAAAAGCATGGAAATGGGCTATTGAGCCTGTTGAAACCATGATAACCGATAGCCACCGTATAAAAATAAAAATCATCGGAGAAATAGATGCAGGCGAACCAGTAAACGATTGGAAATCCCTGAAACAGGGAAAACGCAAATTCTTATTGCTCCAAGGAGATGCTGGTGATGTTGATCTTTCTGACGCAGTAGCAGACTATGTGGTTACCGATCCCCCATACTTTGACAGCGTACAATATACTGACCTGTCAAATTTCTTTCGAGTATGGTTGTGTCGATTATTGCCGCACGAAGCAGACTGGAATTACAACCCCCTTGGGTCAGCGGTATCAGAGGGAGGCAACTCAGACGGCAGTAAATATGGTGAAGTCTTAGGTAAAATATGGAAAAATTGTTTTCGGATTCTTAATAAAGAATATGGCAGACTTATCTTTACTTTCCATCACTGGAAACCGGAAGCATGGGCCGAATTGACTCTTTCTTTGAAAAAGGCAAAGTTTACCTTAGTTAATCGCTATGTTGTATTCTCCGAAAATCCCATATCCGTGCATATTATGGGTTTAAAATCTCTGAAACACGATACCGTTCTGATTCTGCAACCAAATATTGCTAAAGACAAACCCGGGAAATGGTTAAAACCTTCATTGATTGATATTACAGATAGCTACAGATTTTGTCATGATTGCGGAACAGCTCTGGGCTGGTTTTTAGGCTCAGAGGCCAGCAAAGAAGATATCAGAAAAGGATGGGAAGGTTTAATCGGAGGAAAGGATAACAATGGCAAAGCATCCGGCTGAAGTATTCGGACACCCTGTCAGATCAGTTTCAGAACTTCCAAAGAAAGATACTAAAAAGTACTGGTGTCCTTTTGCAGAAAATAAATGTAACAAACAGAGTCGTCTTATCAGATATCCCATGGGTGTGTGTTCTGTAAGGTATGGCAATAGCATTGTAGCTTTATGCCCAAGGCGATTTTTGCAAAATAATACTGTCTTTAAGAACATTGCTGATTACTATTTTAAGACACGGAATGACCTTGTTGTTTTCAGTGAAATCGGTTTGCCCCATACCGGAACTTTCGACTATGTGATGGTAAAGCACAAACCGTTCAGCAGCGATATTGAAGATTTTGTCGTTATTGAATTTCAAACAGGGCAGACCACTGGTACAGGTCAATTAGTTCAAGGGCTCAAAGATTGTATGAAAGAAGAAGATGTCGAGGGTAAGAGTTATGGGTTTGGGCTGAACCTGGCTGACATCTGGAAGCGCTCATTTACTCAAATTCTTAATAAAGGCATAGTCATGGAGAACTGGGGTCATAAGATTTTCTGGGTTGTACAGGAACCTGTTTGTCAGGATTTTCTGAACCGGTATAATCTCAATGGCATGGCATATCATGATAAACATGCAACTGTTTTTACAATTTATGACATAAAAAAGGAATCCGGCAAATATAACCTGTTTGACACAAGAATTGAATCTTCCACAATCGACGATTTATTCAACGCATTCAGAAATAACCCGAATATCCCATCAAAAAAGACCTTTGTTAATAAACTAAAAACAAAACTAACAGCAAAGATGGAACTGAAGTTGGAATTTTAACTTGAGTTACAATGAAGATGTATTATGGCCGGCAAACGACAGCATTACATACCCCGCTTCCTTCAGACCCTTCCTCACGGAAACGCCGTTGCCTTAGCTAATACTTTTGCTAATATATCAAATATTAACAGGGTTCACGTATTGGAACTTTCACCCAACTTGTCTGCGTGCGAACACGCACAGGCAGATAAGTTCACGCCCATGCCGGGGCGGGCGTACATGAGCAAATCCATCGGACGGCTTTCAGATGCAGATGATCTGCCTGTTCGACGAGACAAAGAAATATTTACACATTAACCTAAATAAGTTATCATTTGTTTATGTCGGAATATAACTATACGGGATATTTTGAAAATGAGGTATTGCGAAAACGGCCTTATTTAAAAAAGAAGTGGTGTATTCAGGTCATAGAAAATCCCATCAAGGTTGAGCGTCAAGAACATAACCGTTTTCGATTTTGGGGAGAAATCAAAGAACTTGGTGGAAGTGTATTAAGAGTAGTAACGCTTGATGATAAGAAGACTATTCATAATGCCTTCCCTGATAGGAGGTTCAGACCATGAAACTAAATTATTATCATGAAACAGATTCGCTCTATATTGATCTGTCTTCTAAAACAAGCAAGGAAAGCGTAGAAGTATCCGAAGGTGTCGTTATAGACTATGATAAAGATGGTCATATAACAGGGATTGACATTGATAATGCAAGTCGCAAAATCGATCTTAAAGAAATTATTCTGAACAAAATACCCGCACAACTTCAAGCAATCACGGCTTAATCAAAAAAACGTCGAACCAGTCACCTGACTGGAAAAGCCGGGGCGTTTTTCGCATCAACATTATTTTGTGTAAAACTTTACATCTACCAATTTCATTATGGCTTTTCCGGCCGGTGACTTCAACGTTAATATATCTGCTATCAAACATTCAGTCTTGTTCACAGACAGTTGCGATATTTATATGTAATCTGGCACATTGGCATCTGTGTTATCCTCGACCAGACCATAATCGAACTGGATATTCCAAGAAATATAAAAACAAAGAGGTCATGTTTGACAATTCCTGGAACCGGAGGGGATATAAAAAGTAAAAGGGACGGTTCAGAAAAAGTATTTACAAAACCGACAGTTACCATCTAATAATTACTTGGTAATAAATTCTTTACATAATAGGCATTTTTATGCTATAAAGTTAAATATGACTAACAATAAAAATAGTGTTCAATCCTTACTTATAGAGATTGGCGAAAGGTTAAGAGATGCGCGCCTGTCTCGCAACGAAAGCCAGGAACTGTTCGCACAAAGGCTTGGCTTAACCCGTCAGTCGTACAGCAAAATGGAAAAAGGTTCTCCGCAGACTCTGATTGGCAATTGGCTGGAGGCATGCAGCATCCTTGGCCGGCTTGACGGCTGGCAGGAGGTGCTGGCTTCAAAAGAAAACCTTTTTGCGAAATTCGAGAAGAAGAGTAGTAAACGACAGCGCGCAGGCGGCAGCCGCAAGAGGAAGAGATGATAAAGCTTGATGTATGGTTAACCCTGCCATCAGGGGAAAGCGTAAAGGCCGGCACCCTTGTTGCAGACCCCGACAATGTTATTGGAGCATTGCCGGGACAGTTCCGTTACGCTTCCGATTACATGGAGCATACACGGGCCTTTCCGCTTGACCCGCTTCATTTACCGCTGTCTGCGGACATCTTTGATGCGGATCGGCCCCATGCAGGAGTTCATGGCGTTTTTGAAGACAGCCTTCCGGACGATTGGGGGCGAAGGCTCCTGGTCCGCCGCTACAATCTGGGCCGCAAAGACCAGCGAGTCCCACAATTATTACGCTTGTTAGGAAACCAGTGTTTGGGGGCTTTGAGCTATATGGAAACAGGCCGGCCGGACTTGAAAACAACAGGGGTTCACCTTCGTCACCTACAGGAACTGGCGCTGCTGGCGGAAAGATTTGAGCAGGACGGAGCCGTGGACAACGATGAACTTTCCCTGTTATTTCTGGCAGGCAGTTCACCTGGCGGAGCCAGGCCCAAGGCGCTTGTCAAGGATGAAAGCGGCACATACATGGCAAAGTTTGCCAGCGCCAGGGATCAACTGGACGTTGTCAGCCTGGAGGCCGCCGCTATGGAGTTGGGCCGCAGGGCAGGCATCGAAACTGCCGATAGCAAGCTTTTAGCGCTGGGTTCCAGAAAATGCCTGTTGATAAAACGATTCGATATCAACGAAGCCGGCGGCCGAAATCACCTAATCAGCATGCAGTTTTTACTCAAGGCCGACGGATATTACTATGCCGGATACAGGGACATGGCAGAGGTAATCAGGCATGTTTCCAAGCAACCGGGGCTGGATCTTCACAAGCTTTACAGACAGATGGTGTTCAACGTGATGATCGGCAACACCGATGACCACCTGAAAAATTTCATTATGCTGCATAATGATGAAGGCTGGAAACTGAGCCCTGCATTCGATCTGGTGCCGAACATCGGTTTTAACAGGGAACATGTTCTGCGCATCGGATATGATAACAGACCGCCTGATCTTGAAACACTCCTGAAGGAAGCCGGGCATTTCGGGTTAAAACGACGACAACAGACCCTGGAAATGATCATAAAGGTTTATGAGGCTGTCTCGGAGTGGAGTACAGTTTTCGCGGAATGTGATGTGCCGGAAAGGGATACCGAAAGTATCGGTAAAGATATCAGCCAACGGCTGAAAAAATATTTGAGATAATTTTTTGTTAAACATCACATGTTTTCCTTTAACAATGGGCAAAGCCATGATTATCAACAAATCCAAAGAAATCGTAAAACTGCCCGCCCCACGGTTCGACGGTAATATTCCAGTTGAGACGGCTTTATCAAAAAGACGGTCTGTGCGAAGCTATGCCGCAGAAGCTTTGACACTTGCCGAAGTCTCGCAGCTTTTGTGGTCTGCGCAGGGCATAACAGATTCGAGAGGTTTTAGAACAGCGCCTTCCGCCGGAGCGCTTTATCCTCTTGAACTGTACATTGTCGCCGGCATGGTGCGGGGCATTCCCGCGGGTATTTATAAATACAGGCCTCATACACATGAATTATCCAAGATTTTGGACGGAGACCTGAGAGCGCAATTGTGCGGTGCGGCTTTAAATCAATCTTCAGTAAAACAAGCGCCTCTTGTTTTTGTGTTTTGCGCCGTACATGAACGTATTACCGGAAAGTATGGAAACAGGAGCATACAATATGTTTATATGGAAGTTGGTCACGCGTCCCAAAATGTCTGCCTGCAGGCTGTTTCATTGGATCTTTGGACACTGACCATCGGCGCCTTTTACGACGACCGGGTTAAAACGGTCATCAATGCAATGGCGGATGAGCACCCGCTTTATATCATGACAATTGGAAGGCTAAAAAGTGAATGATCCTTGCCGGTTGGATGTGTAAAAATCAGAGCCGTGGCGGAAATGATTTCTGCCTCTGACCGGGGCACGCTTGGGAACGCTCCTTGATATGTTGATTAATTG
>JASEIZ010000081.1 GCA_030017395.1 Desulfobacterales bacterium
ACAAAAAATGGCAGCATAAAAATACGTCACCGAATTTTTGACCCAGAGCACTTAGACAGATATTCTTGCATTACAACGATACTCGATTCCATTAAGGTAACGGGGGTAGAAGCGCAGGGGTTAAAGATTATATCGGATTGTGACGATAAGCCAATTAAGGGTTTGCGACCTTTTGATTTTTTATCCGAAAAGGGGGTGCAAAAACCATGGTCAGATCACTTGATATGCAGCAGGTGTTATTGCAATCCAATGCGGTTGAGCGTATCCAGCAGGTTCAGCAGCAGCAGGCTGACGTTCAGCAGAGACATTTTGAAGCTCAACTGGCTGAAGAGAAGAGGAGCCTGAGAGAAAAAGTTAAAGACCTTGAAGAAACTGAGCAGCTTCGAATCAGAGAGGAAGAGGAGCGTGGCAAGAAGGAAAAGAAACACGGAGAAAACAGCGCAAAAAAGAAAGATGAAGCTGTTTCTGATAATGAACCCGGAGGAAAGGTGGATATAAAGGTATAAGATGACCATAGAGTTTATGTTGGGGCTTCAGATCCTTGCAGATATAGCGCTGTGCTTCGCCATTGTATTTATTATCCGGACGGCAAACAGAGAAATAAAAAAGAGACCACCGGGAATAAGCGCAAAAAATTTTTCTGAATTCAGCAAGTTGATTGAAGACTCCAGGCGTTCTACCGATCGTCTTTTTCATGCTTTGAATGAAGTAAAGGAGTTCGTATATGTACTGAATGAAAAAGAGAATCAATTGAGAACCCTTATAAAAGAATCAGATGCCATATCCAAAGATCGAAAGCCAGGAGATTCAGGCCGCGGGGAAAAGTATGAAGATGTTATAAAAATGGCTGGGCAAGGTCTGGCTGAAAAAAAGATAGCCGATATGTTGAATTTATCTGAAGGAGAGATATGTCTTATTTTAGATATTCATCGAAAAAAGAATGAAAATTCTTCCTCCCACAATAGCCTCCCATAAATTAAATCACCTGTTACAAATTCAAAAGAAAGCGGAATTTTTGCCCCCTCTTTCCGTTGGCGAAGTAGTGGAAGCGGAAATCATGGAATCCCCTCGTCATGGAAAGACGCTGATTTTGCTGAAAAACAGCAGAGTTATGGCAGATTCCGTGCTGCCGCTCAAAAAAGGCGAAAAGGTTGCGGTAAGGGTGATGCAACTGCAGCCTGGGGTTGTCCTTCGTATCGTTGCCAATGAAATATCGCAAAATTCCAGGTTAATGGATTGTTTGAGATTTTACCGTTCAAACCCCAACGCCCTTTTTGAATTTTTCATAGAAGCAATCGACAGGTTCAGTCCTGAAAATTTAGGAGAACTTGCAGCGCATCTTGGAAAGAAAAATGTCAAGAATATGCAAAGCATATTAAAATCTCTGATATTTTCCAGGGAAAGTTTAAAAAACCCTCTCTTTTTTAGAGATTATGTTTGCAAGTTCGGCTACTTGATAGACAACGTAAAGAATACCTCCCAAAACTTGAAGGAACTCTTGATAAGGATGTCCGGCAAACTTCAGCCGTTGATCGGAACCGGAAATCTTCCAGCAGCGGAAAAGCTTGCCGGATTTATCCGCTCCTCTTTGCAAACAATTGATTCCAATCAGGCGATAAATTATTTGTTTCAGGAATATGATGGTAAATATATGTTTCAAGTTCCTCTGCTGTTTCCGGAGGATATGGGTCTGGCAAAGATATTTGTGAAATTTGGAGATCGGTATTCAAAGGGCAAAGGCCTCGGGAATAAGCAGAATGTACTGTTTTTGCTGAACATGGATGTTCTGGGCGACATTGTTGTCCAAGCGAAAATTGAAACGAAGAAAATAAGCTGTGTGTTGAAATGTAAAGATGAAAATATATGTAATTTTGTTGGATTGTTTTTAGGGGAACTTGGAGAAAAGCTTACGGCTTTAGGGTATGACATAGATTATTTAACATGTGTGACAGATAAAGATAATTTAAAAATAAAGGCTGAATCCAGCGAGTTCCAAAACCTGTTTGCCATGGAAAATATAGATATTTTGGTATGAAATCGTTCAAAGGTTCAGGGTTCAGTGGTTAGAAAACAATCAACCTTGAACGGTGAACCTTTGAACCGTGAACGGTTACGGTGTTTCTATGAACAAAGACAAAAAAGAGATAACCATTGCCGCTGCTCTAAAATATGACGGAAAAAGAGATCAGTCGCCGAGGGTTACTGCCAGGGGGCGGGGCGTCATTGCTGAAAAGATTATAGAATTTGCAAAAAAACATAATGTGCCGATAAGGGAAGATCCTGCTCTGGCGCAGATTCTATACCGGCTCGATATAGACGAACAGATTCCTCCCGAGCTTTACAAGGCTGTTGCGGAAATATTGGCCTTTGTTTATTCGCTCGATGAACGGTACAGGGACAAGCTTAAGAGCTGATAGGCCAGAGAACAGAAAACAGGGGTCAGGCGTCAGAATGAATGTCAAATGTCAAAAAACCGTTCTGTTTGGTAAGATAATTAGTGTCGGGAAACAGGTAATTTTTTTCATAACAGGAAATTTTTTCCTGACTGCTGATTGACAGGCTTGCTTCCCACAAGCCCAGCCTTAAAAGGCGGGGAGCTTTATTTTCGCCTTACGCCTTCTGCCTTCGGCGTTCCGCCTTCCACTCTTCGACCACCGACCTCCGGCATACATCCATGTGGCATGCAAATTGCTTTGTTTTATACGTAGCAGGAAAGGAGGCAGGAAGCATGATTAACAGTATAGATATGCTGACAAATATGGCTGTAATGCAGATTAGCCAGCTTGATTGCATCACGCACAATATTGCCAACGTCAACACTCCCGGTTTCAAGGCAGAGCGGTTCCGTTTTCCAAATGGAAACGAAGCAGTGGGGACAGATGCAGACACGCCCGCGCAGGGACCGGCAATAATGGTCGATTATTCCAGGGGAATTATACAGAAAACCGGCAATGTTTTGGATATGGCAATAGACGGGGATGGATTTTTTGCTGTTCAGACAAAAGCCGGCGTTTCCTATACAAAAGACGGAAGGTTTACGCTCAATAAGGACGGAGAGCTGGTTACACAGTCCGGAGATCATGTCCTTGGCAGAGGAGAAAGAATTGCCATTGAGGGGAACAACGTCCAGATAAGCGAAGACGGCGTAATAAGTGTGGATGGCTATGAAGTTAATTCATTGAGGATTGTGAGTTTTAGCGAACCAGCTGCTCTTATTAAGCAAGGTTCAGGTTTTTTAAATCCCGATGATATTGCGGGCGTAAAAGAAGAAGAAAACTCACGTGTCCAATCCGGATACCTTGAGCTTTCCAATGTCCAGGCTATAAGAGAAATGGTCGAAATGATCAATATACAGCGCACTTTTGAATCGTACCAGAAAGCGATTCAGACTATATCGGAACAAGATAAATTATCAACAACCCGTATTGGGAAATTGTAATCCGGACAAGCCGGAAAAGTGAACTAAAGCTTGAAGTGTCTATTAAGTTGGTTGAAACGGAAATCAGCAATTATTTTTGGGCATAACGTACCCCAAAAATTTTCTTGACTTTCAACGGATTAACTTATCGTGAGAATAGGATTTGCGAGCCATGCAAATTATTTTCTGCTGGAAAAAACACGAATTTTACAACTAAGGGACCGAAAGGGAGGATTAACATGATAAGGGCTTTATGGACGGCTGCAACCGGTATGGAAGCGCAGCAGATAAGCCAGGACGTTGTTGCGAACAACCTGGCTAATATCAATACCGTGGGATTTAAAAAAGCAAGAGCCGATTTTCAGGATCTCATGTATCAGGTATATTCGAAATCAGGGGCCGAGACATCCGGCGGTAGTCAGTTGCCTGTAGGTATAGAGATCGGTATGGGTGTAAAACCGGTGTCTGTTCAAAAAATGTTTGGCCAGGGTGATTATATGCAGACGGACAATGCATTCGACTTTGCTATTGAAGGGGATGGCTTTTTCCAGCTTGATGATAATGGGCGTACTGTTTACACACGAGCAGGCAATTTCAAGGTTGATAAGGATGGCTCTCTGTGTAATTCCGAAGGACTTAAATTGACACCTGCAGTGGACGTACCTATGGAAATGGTACATTTTACCGTTGATAGCGGAGGCACATGGACGGCAACCGATGGGCAAGGCAATTCCCTGGCGACCGGAAGAATAGAGCTCGCCAGGTTTAGCAACCCGGCCGGACTTACCAGCCTGGGGAGAAATCTCTATGACAAGACAGATGCCTCTGGTGATGCTACTGCAGGAAACCCCGGAGAAGCGGGGCTCGGTACTATTTCACAGCGTTTTTTAGAAATGTCAAATGTAAATGTTATAGACGAGATGGTCAAGATGATTATGGGCCAGAGATCATACGAGATCAATTCAAAGGCAATCCAGACAGCGGATGCAATGTTGCAGATGGCTAACGGCCTCAAGAGGTAATTTTTAAGGATTAAAGGGTTAAAGAATTAAGGGGTGAGGATGTCAGGCAAAACACATAAGAAGGCTTTTTTGATTGTAAGTGTTATTTCTCTGTTTCTTTTTAACGTTCATCTGTTGTGTACGGCTTCCGCAGCAGCAGTGATAAGAGGGGAAACGATAAAGACGGCTGTCAGGGAATATATTGAAAAGAACATGCCATGGCAGAAAAGCGTTGTGCGGGTGGAATTCCCAGCCGGGGTGTCTGATTTGAGAATGACAGGAAAAAAAATCACTTATCGGGTTCTGAGCAAAAGCAATGAGGATTTTATAGGAGATTCTTCCTTTACCGTCAAGTGCTATGAAAACGGCACATTTCTGGATGGAAAGACCGTCAAAGCAAGGATAGAGCTGCTGATGGATGTTGTGGTCAGCACAAAGTCTCTTTATAGAAATGTTAAGATTGAGTGCGGCGATGTCAAATTGATAAAAAAATGGTTTAACCGCTTGCCTTCAAATATTATTTCGGACACTGATGTTGTTGTGGGCATGAAACTTCGCACCAACGTTAAACCAAACACCGAAATAACCGGGAATATGGTGAGAAGCATACCCATAGTAAAGAGGGGGAAGCCGGTAAGAATTGTTTTTGAAAACGGTTCGATGAGAATAACTACTATTGGGCTGTCAGATCAGGATGGAATGCACGGGGAATTAATAAAGGTCAGGAATATATCATCCAGAAAGACGATTTATGCCAGGGTTATGGGCAATTCTCTGGTGAAGGTGGAGTTTTAGTCATGAAATGGAGATCATATAATTTTATAGTCTTGATAAGCATCCTTTTTTTGTTCGTTGTTGCCGGATGTTCTTCAAATATTAATATGGTAAAAAAAGATGAACCTGTTCCTGTTCCAGAGGAGAAAACACCGCTTCCCCACACAGGATCTATCTGGCCCGGCGACAATGCGAAAAATTCGCTTTTTACAGATAATAAAGCAAGGCATGTCGATGATATTATTACAATAGTTATAGACGAGTCTTCCTCGGGCAGCAATTCCGCCGATACAACTACCAGCAGGGATACGAGTACGACTGCCGGGATAACGAGCCTTTTAGGAGGGGTGAAAAAGGTGATGGAACAGAACACAAGGCTTGGTTCGTCAATCGGGTTGGGAGGTACGTCTTCCAATTCTCTTAAGGGTAAGGGCGAAACGACCCGTGATGGTCAGTTAGAGGCAAAAATAACAGCTAAAGTTGTCAAGGTGCTTTCCAATGGCAATCTTGCCATAGAGGGGAAACGGGGATTGGCTATAAATGCCGAGGATCAGTATATTATTATTTCCGGCATTATCAGACCCGAGGATATTACCTCGGACAATGTAATATCATCACAGTACATTGCCGATGCAAAGATTATTTATACAGGCAATGGCGTAATTAATGACAAAATGAGACCGGGCTGGCTGACGCGCATTGTGGATTGGGCATGGCCGTTTTAGTTCACGGTTCACAGTTTACAGTTCACGGTTAAAATGCTTCAGTCGTTGCATAGTTCATTAAGACGACTGTGAACCGTGAACCGACAACTGTGAACGGTTATATTGAGAGGATGATTTTATGAAGACAGCAAGAATCTTCACATACGTTGCAATTTCTTTTGCAATTGGTTTTATTATTGCTTCTCATGCCTATGCTGCCCGTATCAAGGATATCTCCAATATTGGCGGGATCAGAGACAACCAGCTGATAGGCTATGGTCTGGTAGTCGGTTTAGCTGGGACCGGTGATGATATTGAAAACGGATTCACCAAGGAAACCCTTGCCAATATGTTGAGCAGACAGGGGCTTGGGATGAAAGAAGAGTCTCGAAACGACCTGAGTTCAGATAATGTGGCATCAGTTATGATCAGCGCCGAGCTTCCCCCATTTTCCAAGGTGGGGTCGAGAATAGATGTTGTGGTTTCATCCATAGGTGATGCAAACAGCCTTAGGGGAGGGACACTTCTTATGACACCGCTTCGGGGGGCGGACGGCAAAGTCTATGCAGTGGCGCAGGGCTCTGTATCTACCGGAGGTTTTTCCGCGGGCGGGGGAAGCGGAAGCAGCATTTCCAAGAATCACCCGACTGTTGGCCGGATTACAAATGGCGCCTTTGTCGAGAGGGAATTGGAGTATAATTTTGAAAACAGGAAGTCACTCTCCATAAATCTTTATCGCCCTGATTTTACAACTGCGACAGGGATGGCCACGGCCATAAATGGTGTGATGGCCGGCGTGGAGGCGAAGCTTGTTGATTCATCTACCATTGCTGTAAACATAAAGGAATCTTTTAAGGGAAGTATAGTGAAGCTTCTCTCGATTATTGAAAACATTAATGTTTTGGTTGATTCACCGGCTGTTGTGGTCATAGATGAGAAGACCGGAACGATTGTTATGGGAGAAAATGTAAGAATATCCACCGTTGCCGTTGCACATGGGAATTTGTTCATTCAGATAAAAGATGAAAAGAAGGTGTCTCAGCCATCCTCCTTTGCCCCTGCCCCTCCTGCCGGTAGCACTCCGCTTGATGCTGGAGGCGGCACAGTAATTGCTCCTGGAGGACAGACAGTTGTAACAACCGAAACAACACTCGGTGTTAAAGAAGATGATAAGAATCGTCTTGTGGTGGTGCCGAAGGGAGTTACTATTCAGGATGTTGTAAAGGCTCTCAACGCAATAGGCGTTACGCCCGGAGATCTGATAACCATATTACAGACAATCAAATCTGCAGGGGCGCTCCAGGCGGATTTAAAGATAATATAAAACAGGGACTTATAGGGATTAGAGGATTAAGGATTAGAGGGGTCAGGAGTCAGTAAACGAGGAGTCATTTGATGGAAGGAATAAAATTAAGCGGATTGTCGGTAAAGGCGCTTCCCAAGGGTAAAAAAACCGGCCGGCCTGAAGGACAGCAGTCTGGGATCAGTGAAGATAGGCTGAAAAAAGCGTGCACTGATTTTGAATCCATCTTTATCAATTACATGCTTAAAACTATGCGGCGCACGGTTCCGCAGAGCGGGACCAACTTTCCAGGCAAGGATATTTATTCCACAATAGTTGACCAGAAGGTAGCCGAAGACCTTGCAAAAAGAGGGGGAGGCATAGGCCTTCAGAAAATACTTTTACGCCAGCTTGGAGCAGGGAATAGAGGATTAGAGGATTGAAAAAAATGAACATCGAACATCCAACATCGAATGTTGAATGAGAAAAAGATGAAAGAAAAGATGTTGGAATAATTTGAGGAGCGGAGCGACATCATTGAACCGTGAACCGTGAACCTGAAGTAATTATTAAAGTTTTATTGTAAACTTGCCGATATTTCTGTAAAAAGGAAGGCCGTAAACAGGAAGACCTCATGAAAAATTAGCTTTTAAGCCATCGCGAATAGCGAAGCTGCGTGGCAATCTTGTGCATTATCAATATGTTGTGAGATTGCTTTGTTCGCAATCAATGACAATATAGGCGTTTTGCAAAGGTCTCATAGGGTAAAACAAAAAGGAGGTGTTGCAGATGAAAATTTCTGAGGCTGAAAATTCCCTGATAGAGCTCATTTCACGGTATAATATAAATAAGGAAAACGTGAATTCCAAGCCTGAGAAGCAGGCAACCGGCGTGGTTTTGGAAGAGAAGGTCAGTTTGTCATCCATGGCAAGGGATATTCAGCAGGCAGCGAAGGCTATCGAAGAACTCCCAGAGATTCGCGAAGAAAAGGTTCGGGAATTGCAAGAGCAGATAGAAACGGGAAGATACAATGTCAGCGGAGAAAAGATTGCCGAAAAAATGATAAGCGAATCGATTTTGGATGTTGTGGTTTAAAGCAATGAATGATGAACTGCATTTTCTTTATGAGTCTCTTGTCTCAGTGTTGAGAAACGAGGTGGATGTTTACAGTAAACTTCACAAATGTTTCCTGAATGAGAGAGAAATTCTGGGAGGATCTTCCGTAGATGAGCTGTATGAGAGCAATTCCAGAAAAGAGACCTGTATTTTAAAGGCCAGAATGGTGGAAGAGGTAAGGACAAAATTAGTTGAGAGAATCATTAATGTCCTTAATCTTGACGGGAAAGTCCTCGATATGGATAGAAGCCTTTCAACGCTGCTGCTCCATGGAAATGACAGCC
>JASEIZ010000082.1 GCA_030017395.1 Desulfobacterales bacterium
CTTTCGCCGGAATGACGTAAAACGGTATTTTTTGACTTTTTACGAAGCCATCAAAGTTGAGAAATCTTCAATTAAAAATTCATAATTCAAAATTTAACGTTAGAGCGAAGCGATCTTTTAGTGTTTAAAGCTTCTCTGCCCCGTATATACCATTGTAACGCCTGCTTCGTTGCATGCTTCGATAGATTGATAATCATTGACAGATCCTCCAGGCTGGATAACCGAGGTTATACCTTCCATGATTCCAACATCCACACCGTCCCTGAACGGAAAAAAAGCATCACTGACCATGGAGGCGCCGATCAACCCGCCTTTTTCATCACGCACTCTGTCAGCGATTTCCTCTTTTTTATCAGTATCTTTTAGATTATTATAGGCAATGCCGTGCATTTCAAAGCAATAACGGTCGCAAAGCTTCCGGTATGCCTTGTCTCTTGCGATTTCCGCCACACCTACTCTGTCCTGTTCACCCGTTCCTATTCCAACAGTAACATTATCTTTTACATAAATAACGGAATTTGACGTAATTCCGGATTCAACAAACCAGCCAAACAGCATGTCGTCGTATTCACTGTCTGTAGGTTTCCTGTTTATTTTATATATTTTCCCTTTGTATTCACATTCTGCGAGGACAAGATCTTTTCTGGAACGGGCAGATGGGACAAAAGACCATTGCGCAATAATTCCGCCGTCTATCAGGCTTTTGAATTCCACACATCTTTTGCCGACAAAAGTTTGAAGCCTGGCGATATTGTCGATTCTGATTACTCTGAGATTTTTCTTTTTTTCGAAGACATCCATAACCCCTTCTTCAAAAGCAGGAGCAACGACAACTTCGGCATATTGCTCGCTGATCGATTCAGCCGTAGCCTTGTCAACAGGGATGTTAACCGCAATACATCCGCCAAAGGCCGCAATCCTGTCCGCCATATATGCCTTTTCATAAGCATTTTCCAGCGAATCGGATACGGCAACGCCGCATGGATTATTGTGCTTGACAATAACAACTGTTGGCTTATCCGTAAAATATCTCAAAATATTCAAGGCATTGTCGGTATCTGTCAGGTTGATCTTGCCGGGATGCTTTCCGGACTGCAACAGATCAATATCTGAAGCCAGGTACCTTCCAGGCTGTATGGTCTCTGTTTCTCCCAGGACCAGATTTCCATTTACCAGTCTGTATAATGCGGCTTCCTGTCCCGGGTTTTCACCGTATCGGAGACCTTTTTTGACATTGTCTATAGTCCAGGCAACCTTTTCATAAAAAAGGGTCTGTCTTTTATCTTGGTCTATAAAACTGATCTCCATTTTTGGAGTAAAATGGTCATCCATGATCGTTGTATAGATTTTTTTTAGATCTTTTGTCATTTGTGTTTCCTTTTATAAAGGGTGTTAGGTGTTAAAAAGCATAACATCCACTTACATCTTCAAGTTTTCGAGAGACTAAAAAGTCTGCAATTGTACGATCATAAACTGCTGTATGTTCAAAAGCCTTTTGTGCCAGATCAAAGCGAAGCTTAAGGGATGTTGCTCCATTATTTATTTTCAGTTTTGATATAATCATTTCATAGTCGGCAGGGTCGATAACCGACGCAACCCTTATAAAATTTTTTGCAGAAGCCCTTATCATGCATGGTCCTCCGATATCTATATTTCCTCTGGCCTGTTCTACGGTAACAGCTTGTCTTGATACGGTCTCCTTAAAAGGGTAGAGGTTGACTACAACCATATCAATCGGCACGGATTCCGTTCTTGCCATGTCATTTTGATGGGACTCATTATATGTTTCCGTAAGAAGGCCGAGATATATCTTAAAATCAAGAGCCTTTACAAGTCCGCCCTGGGTTTCCGGCTGGCCTGTGTAATCTGATACCTGTTTCAGACACAATGCGGCATTTGCGCCAAGCATCTCCTTTATTTTGTTGTATGTGCCGCCTGTGGAAAATATTTTCATTTCAGGATTTATTTTAAGCAGCTCAGGAATAAAATAATCAAGCCCCTGTTTGTCTGAAACACTTACAAGCAAATGCCTGACTTTCACGAGATCGTCGATTTTTTTTACAACATTGATAGTCATAATATTGATGTTTACCTCTTTCCTTCATATTCTTCTAAAAACCGTTTAAAAAAGTTGTCCATAAAAGCATGCCGATCTTTTGCTATTTTTGTTCCTTCTTTTGTCAGTATTCTGTCCTTTATTCCGGCAAGTTTAACCTTAAATTCTCTGAAACCCGTGTCATCTTTTGAATAAGGCATGGCTTTTTCAGCGCTTATATCAGGATTATGAAGTCTTGCGCCGATTTCTCCGGCAAAGAGATATGCTCTGGCCACACCGACAGCGCCGATTGCATCGAGTTTATCTGCGTCAAACAATACCTTTGCTTCATCTGTTTTTGGCGCGTGGTTTCCGCGAAATCTATGGGATTTAATACAGTGGATAATATTTTTCTTTTGTTTTTCCGAAACAGGGAGTTTCTTCACTATGGGCAATGCCATCTGCGCGCCTTTTTCAGCATGACAAATTTCACCGCACGATGCATCCTGAAAGCACCTGCCTATATCATGCAGATATGCTGCTGTGAGGAGCACAACCATGTCTACCCCTTCAGCCTTTCCTATCCGTTTGCACAAGCTGCACACCCTAAGTGTATGGTCCCAGTCGTGACTGCCTCTGGCTCCGTGAAACATATTTTTTGCGACAGACTTTATGTGTTCGATTAAAAAATCTTCCTGATCCATCTACTTTCTTTTATCAATGGGAATGAATTCGGTTTCTGTCGGTCCGATATAGATCTGGCGGGGGCGGCTTAGTTTCCATTTGGGATCATCAACGCTTTCTTTCCATTGAGCGATCCATCCTGGCAGCCTGCCGATGGCAAACATGACGGTAAACATGTTTGTAGGAATACCCATGGCACGCAGCATTATACCGCTATAAAAATCGATGTTAGGATAAAGATTGCGCTCTTTAAAATAATTATCATTTAGCGCAATTTCTTCAAGTTCCTTTGCCAAATCAAGCAAAGGGTCATTTATTTTGAGCTTTTTCAGAACATTATCACACATTTTTTTCATTATTTTGGCGCGCGGATCATAGGTTTTATATACACTGTGGCCAAAACCCATTAATCTGAAAGGATCTTTTTTATCTTTAGCCCTTTTAACTGTTTTATCCAAGTCGCCGCCGTTTTTTTGTATTTCTAAAAGCATTTCAATAACCGCCTGATTTGCCCCGCCGTGCAGTGGCCCCCAGAGCGCAGCTATTCCTGCTGAAATTGCGGCGTAAAGATTAACTCTTCCGCTTCCAACAACTCTTACGGCAGATGTGGAACAGTTTTGTTCATGATCGGCATGGAGAATCCAGAAAACATTCAAGGCCTTAACAATATCTTTATCAATCTTATAGGGTTTGACCGGATTATCAAACATCATGTTTAAAAAATTTGCGCAATATGGCAGGTCATGACGTGGATAAACCACCTTATGGCCTCTTGATATCTTATAAGACATTGCCGCCAATGTTCTGACCTTTGAGAGAAGACGCGTAACCGTTATGTTAATCTCTTCTTCTGCTGCCTGAAGTTCCGGATAAAAGCTTCTTAATGCATTTACCATTGACGACAGAATGCCCATTGGATGAGAAGCCCTTGGGAAGTTCTGATAAAAAGTCTGCATATCTTCATGCACAAGGGAGTGGTCGTTTAACAGAACTGAAAAGCGATTGAGCTCTTCTCTTGTCGGCAAAATTCCGTTAATTAAAAGATAGGCTGTTTCCGTAAAACTTGAGAATTCGGCAAGCTGTTCAACCGGTATGCCGCGATAACGCAGAATCCCTTTTTCACCATCTAAATAAGTAATGGAACTGATACAACTGCCTGTGTTGGAAAATCCAGGATCGAGTGTAATCAAGCCGGTTTCCTGGCGAAGGCCGGAAATATCTATAGCCTTTTCTCCTTCCGAGCCTTCAACAACAGGGAGTTTATACGTTTTGTTTTTATATGTTATCTTTGCATAATCATCCATATTCTATATCCTTTATTCCCCTGATCCCCAATATATATAACCACAATCTTTATGATAAGCAACCGGTATTTTATCTGTTTTGGCGACTGTATCTTAATTTAGAAAGAGCCGAACATGTTTATCAATCGGACTTAATCTGCCTTAACAATTTTTAAAGGTATATCAAAACCGACAGACTCAGGCATGAAGCACATTTGATCATTACATGCCTGATAAGTAAATATGCCCGACACGTTGATGTCTCCCGAAGAGATATTCCTGGAAACCTTGCCCTCGGCAAAAATAGAGATTTTACCATCATACACGGATAAGTGATTCGGTGAAAAAGGAAACAATACTTGCTTCGGTTTTGGGTAACATACCGACCCGAAAGCAATGCCTTTTGTTTCATTGAACCTTAACACTGTTGGCAGCAAAAACTCATCCAATGGTTTATGACTGTTGATGTGGAAACCCTGTTTTATATTCGCAGTAATGATTATATGGAAGGATTTCCCGGAATTAACTCTTTTATGAGATGCATAAGCTTCAACATGCACCAAATCCTTGTTTTTGGGAGCCTGCCCTGATGATGGGAATACAGACAAGCATAGTAATAATACTACAACTCCGCCAAACAAAGTAAATCTGGTTATCGGTTTTGTTACGGCCATTATTGACGCGTTCCCTTAAATTGAGCATCGCTCAATTAATGTAGTAGATCTTTTAGATTTTCATCCAACTCTCTTTGAGATAAATAGCCTTTGTGGATTTTTACAATACGGTTGTTATTGTCTATAAAAATTGTTGTCGGCAAAACTTTCACACCACCAAAGGCATTGGCTATCTTGTCCTGATCATCCATGGCTATTTTGTAGGTTATTTCTTTTTGAACAATAAATTTTCTGACAACAGACAGCAAATCTTTTGTCGCAATTCCAAGAAAGGTTACATTCTTGTTTTGGTAATCCCTGTTAATCTTTTCAAAATGCGGCATTTCCTCTACACAAGGGCTGCACCAGGAAGCCCAGAAATTGACTACTACCAACCGATTCCGGCTGGTCAGTTCTTTGAGCACTAATTGTTCGCCTTCTATAGTCGTTATTATCAGATCAGGAAGCTTTACTGGAACACCTTCAGGAATCTTTGCAGAAAAAAGCTGCTTTACGGAAACAAGGTTTTTAATCTGTAATGGATCAAATATCTTATGAACATGATTTGCCACTTGAGCAAACAGGATAATCCCTATCAAAAAACCGCCGACAGCCACCATGTATCTTTTGACGCCGCCTCCCAGGCGGACTAACGTAGCAAGAGGTCAGCCGGCAATCAGCACATAACCGATTCCCTGAAGTATTCCACCTACAAGACTATGCAATCCCGGGGCGCCGCCCCAGCCGACATCGGCTCAGGTGGGGCATGGTTCATATCCCCAGATATTCACGAGGCTAAAAGCACAAATACTTGCCAGCACTCCGGCTAATTGGTGGTAGCGGCCCATCATGAAAATGTCGCTGATTGCTCCCGGGATTGAGTAATTAGAACGTCTTACCGCAACAGCCAAGGTCATTCCGATCAACAAAGCGCACAAATTTCCCGCCATGAGCCTACCCTCCTACCATTTTAAGTCCAAACCATATCCCAATGATAATTCCACCTACTGCAACGAAACTGGCAATATCCAGCCCAGGAACCCCGGCAAGCAGATGTTTGATTACGCACCCATTGGCCAGCAGAACTCCAAAGCCGATCAGAATGCCGCCACCGATATCATAAGGAAGGTCGTTTTTAATTATTTTTTGTTCATTAAATCCTTTCCATGTAAGTTTTTTCGACAGGACAGAATCGATGAAGGAACCAAGGACAATCCCTAATATCAAATACCTGAGGATGGGAGGGATACCAGATACCAGATAGTTGTCCGTCAGGATCGCCTTTTCTCCCCAGGAAATAGTATTAGCCAAAAAACCACCGACGGAAATGACCTCGGGTTTTCCGGTAGATGACCAAAAGGGAGAAATAAAATAGAATAAAAGTCCGAGCAGACCAACACCGAGTCCGCCAAGTATCGGCTTGAAATACGGGCTGGACCCCACTGATTTTGCAAATCGGTCGTCATTCATGCCAATCACCTCCTCTTTGCATATAAGGTAATATTTGCTTTGCCAATTTGTAAATCATATTTTTAATGTAGATATTATCCGCTTAATTTTTCAAGCGCAACGAGGTTTTTTATTTTTTTGATATTAAATCAGAGCGTCTGCCCTGTCTATACCTTTTAATTGACTTTGATAGCCCATATTGATTAAAATATAAAAATATTGCAATATATTGGCATTATGCAGCAAACCATCCGGGATCGAGCTTCGGGTATAATATCGCTTTTTACGAGTTCATCAAATTTGATGAACTCGTAAAAAGTCGAAAAGTTCTCTTTTCCGTCATTCCGGCGAAAGCCGGAATCCAGTAAATTCAATGCGTTCTGGATGCCCCCGTATCAAGTACGGGGCAGGCTTATCAAGTCCGGCATGACGATTTCAAGACTTTTTACGAGACCATCAAATTTATAACAACCCTAAAAAGTTTCATAACAAAAAAGGTGGCAAACATGTCTTTTAAAGAAAATCTTTTAAAAAAGATAAAGATCGATAAAATGACAAAAATTGTGCTTAATTCTATCGGCCCTTCTGACAGTGGCCGCAAGCTTGACAAGCAAACAATGCGCAGTCTTCTTAAAACGGGTTCTTATCAATTAATACAGGAGCGTGATCTTGATCTCTATGTTTTGCAGGAAGATGGTGATCTGAAAAGGATTCTGGTTTTGGATAATGGGCTTGCCATTTATAAAACCACGGTTGAAGATGTTGTATTGCGTAAAAGTCCAATCGTCAAGGAAATGCTTAATATACGAAATATTATCAAAATATTAAATGATAAAGATGTGGTTCTTAGCAAAAGGGAGGAATCGCTTAAAACTGTCCAGAAAGAATGCATTGATATGCTGGATCTTTCCTATAATGAATCTGATATCGAGGAGATTGAGAAGGACGGCGCAGTAGCCTTGGAGATAGGGGATACTGACGGCGTGATAGAAGCCCTTACCTTGTTTGCCGAACTGCTCGGATACAGCCCTCCGCCAAAGGCAATGAAGACAGGAGATCACCATATTATCGGCGCCTTAAGCAAAGGTAAAAACAATGAAGATCTTTTCGGTCCTGTTGTAATGTACAGCTTAACCTATAATTTGCTGAAGCTTATCGACAGGCAGCTCAGCAGTTTTAACAAGGGGGAAATCGACCTGATGCACCAGGTGGCGATAGGAAAGGAAAATGCCTCAAAAGATGGGCATGATGTCTTTAACTATCTGAAAGAAAAGGTTATTAAACAAAATTTATAGTAAACTTATATGCTTTATTTTACTTTTTCAAATACATTTAGCGCTTTTTTTAGAGCGCTATCGGCCAGGATATTTATATTATCTACATTATCATCGTAATCACAATTATTACGCCACCTTCTTAAATCATCTAAAAACGAAGCAACGGCGGTCTTATTTTTGGAACGTAAAATCTGCCTGAGCAATGTGTGATCTTTTGCCTCATGCTTTGGAATAAAACCGAGATAATCTCTTGCATAGTTACGGGTATAGCAAAAGGCCGCGTAGTAAGCTCTACTTACCGCACATCGCAGAACCGCCGCCTCGGTAATATCGCTTTCCTTATAATTTCTAAGGAACTTTGCAACTTTGAGAAACTCTTTCCAATCAAAAGTCACTGTATTTACCTGGGTTTTTGAAAGTCGGTCGTTATATGAAACCAACCGGATTTACTTGAGAGCTCATATTCGTATGCTGCACGTATATCGTCAATTATGTCCAGAATATGTTCATCATACTTGGTTTGTCTGACATAAAGCGTTAGATGTCTATCATCTATTTCATGATCGCTGTAATATTCTAAAGATAACTGTGTATCCTCATCGAACGTTTCCTTAGCCTTCATACAAGCGCTT
This sequence comes from Desulfobacterales bacterium, assembly GCA_030017395.1. Taxonomy (GTDB): domain Bacteria; phylum Desulfobacterota; class Desulfobacteria; order Desulfobacterales; family ETH-SRB1; genus Desulfaltia. The sequence goes on from JASEIZ010000082.1 coordinate 8,014, forward strand.
GACATCAGATCAATCATCTCAGGATATTCGGACAGATAATCCATGACAATAGCAGGTTCGAGAATAACAATCCCTTTTGATATGAGAATACTCAGAGTATTTTCGACCTTAAAAGGGTTTTCCGAATAAGTATCTTCAGCTAATTCTTCAAATTCAGGTACGATTCGCTTTGGTTTCGAAAAATAGTTCTGCCATTTTGTTGAAACTGAATGCATGTCTGACTTTGAGAATAAGTCTTCTTCCAATGTGGAATACGAATCTGTCGGTATATTGTAGATTGTTTGATACAGTTTGATAGCAATAACAGCATCAAAATTAATCTTCTGCCGGTAATCAGTATTGACCTTATGCTTCATAACACTCCCCCTTAATTATGATGGTCTCGTAAAAAGTCTTGAAATCGTCATGCCGGACTTGATCCGGCATCCA
>JASEIZ010000083.1 GCA_030017395.1 Desulfobacterales bacterium
GGTGTTGAGATGTTCAGGAAGCTGCTTGATGAGGGTCAGGCTGGTGACCATGTAGGGCTTTTATTGCGTGGCACAAAGCGCGAGGAAGTTGAGCGTGGTCAGGTAGTGGCCATACCTGGTTCAATAACGCCGCACACGAAGTTTAGGGCTGAGGTATATATATTAAGCAAGGAAGAGGGAGGTCGTCACACTCCGTTTTTCAATGGGTATCGGCCGCAGTTTTATTTTAGGACCACCGATGTTACGGGTATATTAACCTTGCCGGAAGGGATAGAGATGGTTATGCCTGGAGACAATGTAACCATTACGGGTGATTTGATAACGCCGATAGCTATGGAGAAGGAGCTAAGGTTTGCGATAAGGGAAGGCGGTCGAACTGTCGGCGCCGGAGTGGTAAGTGAAATCATTGAATAAAGAGAAACAGATGATGAATTCAAAAATAAGGATTAGACTCAAGGCATATGATCATAAACTTCTGGATCAGTCGACATTGGACATTGTTGATACTGCCAATAAAACGGGAGCAAAGGTAGTTGGACCTATTCCGTTACCGACAAGCATCAATAAATATTGTGTACTTCGTTCTCCACATATAGACAAGAAATCTCGAGAACAGTTTGAAATTAGAACACATAAACGGCTTTTAGATATTATTGAACCAACCCAGCAGACAGTGGATGCTTTAATGAAACTGGATCTTTCTCCAGGAGTCGATGTGGAGATAAAATTATAGCAGAGGTGACAGCGGGAATCATGCGTAAAGGATTAATAGGGAAAAAATTAGGAATGATAGGTGTTTTTTCTCCTGAAGGCAAATATTTTCCGGTAACGGTATTGCGGGTCGGCCCGTGTGTCGTAACCCAGGTCAAGACCGTTGCTACCGACGGATACAACGCTCTTCAACTGGGCTTTGGCGAGAAAAAGAAATCTCGTGCAAACAAGCCTATTAAAGGACATCTAAAAAAGAGTGGAGAGGGTTGTTTCGAGAGGCTTCGTGAATTTTCTGTGGATAATCCAGGAGATTACAAGATAGGTCAGACATTGAATCCAGATATGTTTAAGGTTGGCGAGAGGATTGATGTTACTGCTAATTCCAAAGGAAGAGGTTTTTCGGGTGTTATAAAGAGGCATGGATTTCATGGAGGGGGTGAAACCCACGGAAGTCACAGCCACAGGGTTACTGGTTCTATTGGAAGCAGTGCATGGCCTTCAAGAGTTGTTATGGGGAAGAAAATGCCCGGTCATTACGGGAATGAGCGAAAGACAATCAAGAACCTGGAGATAGCCGACATAAGGCCACAGCAAAATCTTATATTTGTAAAGGGAGCTGTGCCGGGTTTTAGATCTGGATTGGTTTCAATAAAGAAACGGAAATTTGTGAAATAAGGGGTTTTGCAAAGGTATCGCAGCATAAAGGTTGCAGGAGGAAACAAGAAAGATATGGCTGTTGTTGATGTTCAAAATATAAATGGAGAAAAAGTTTCGCAGACGGATCTTGCAGACAGTATATTTAATGTGCCTTTGAAAAAAAGCGTCCTGCATGAAGTTATCACGATGCAGCTGGCACGCAGGCGTGCAGGATCAGCATCTGTAAAACATCGCAGCGACGTTAAGGGCAGTGGAAGGAAACTTTTTCGTCAGAAAGGGACAGGAAGAGCACGGCGCGGTAGTATCAAATCTCCATTGCTTAGAGGCGGAGGCGTTGTTTTTGGTCCAGACCCTAAATCATATTATTACAGTGTTCCCAAAAAGGTTAGAAAGCTTGCCCTTAAAATGGCTTTAAGCAGCAAATTTCAGGAGAATGTCATAGTAGTGCTTGACCGGTTTGAGCTTGGGAAGATTAAAACAAGGGAATTTGTAGAGGTTTTGAACAGCTTAAATGTGAAAAACGCATTGATTGTAACCGATAAAAAGAATGAGAATTTGGAGCTTTCGTCAAGGAACGTGCCTTGCGTAAGGGTGTTAAGAGCCGACGGGTTGAACGTATATGATATTCTCAAGTACAAGAATTTAATCCTGGATGAGGCCTCTATAAATGTTATTGAAAGGAGGCTGCTTGAATGATCCAGTATGATATTATTAAACGCCCTTTAGACACGGAAAAAACTAATATTCAAAAAGAGAGTTTTCGCCAGTTCTCATTTGAGGTGGATAAAAGGGCAAACAGGATTGAGATCAGAAGGGCAATTGAAAAAATATTCAATGTCAAAGTAAGCGATGTCCGGACAATGCAGGTTAAAGGAAAAGTCAAACAAAGGGGTCGGATTGTTGGGAAACGCAAGGACTGGAAGAAGGCGATTGTGACATTGATGCCTGGTGAACGGATTGATTTTTTTGAAGGAGCTTAGACAACTTGATAAGCGAGGCTTATAATGGCGGTTAAGAAAGTAAAACCAACCTCTCCTGGACGACGAGGGCAAGTATATTCAACATTTGACGAGATTACTACTACGACACCTGAAAAAAGTCTGCTTAAGCCGATCAGGAAGTCAGGCGGGCGTAATGCAAACGGACATATTACATGCAGACATCGCGGTGGTGGGCATGTCCGGCATTACAGAATTATTGATTTTAAACGCGATAAAACAGGAATACCCGCAAAGGTGGCATCAATAGAATATGATCCGAACCGCAGTGCAAGGATTGCTCTTCTGCATTATGCAGATGGTGAAAAACGTTATATTCTGGCGCCGCTCGATCTTTCGGTTGGCGATACAGTTATGGCAGGGCCAAAGGCCGATATTAAACCAGGCAATACTCTTCCATTGATAAACATTCCGCTTGGCACTCATGTTCATAATATTGAGCTTCGTTTGGGGAAAGGCGGCCAGATTGTAAGAAGTGCCGGAACGTTTGCGCAGTTAATGGCAAAGGAAAACAAATATGCCCTGATAAAACTTCCATCAGGTGAAGTTCGGATGGTTCTTTTGAATTGCAAAGCAACCATAGGACGCATTGGCAATGTTGTTCATGAAAATATCTCTCTTGGTAAAGCAGGCCGCAAACGTTGGCTTGGAAGACGACCAAAGGTGCGGGGAGTCGTCATGAACCCTGTTGATCATCCAATGGGAGGCGGCGAGGGGAAATCATCAGGAGGACGGCATCCATGCAGCCCACTGGGCATTCCTGCAAAGGGTTATAAGACTCGCAACAAAAAGAAAAGCAATCAATATATTGTAAAAAAACGTTCAAGCAAATAAAATAGTTTGAAATTCGATTTCAGGAGAAATTATGCCACGGTCGTTGAAAAAAGGTCCATATGTTGAATCTAAATTATTAAACAAAATAATGGAAGCCCAGGAGACTCGAAACACCAGAGTTATTAAGACATGGTCAAGGCGCTCAACGATTATTCCGGAAATGGTCGGTATTACTTTGGCGGTTCACAATGGAAGAAAATTTATTCCTGTTTTCATATCAGAGAACATGGTAGGGCATAAACTGGGAGAGTTTTCCCCAACAAGACTTTTTTATGGCCATGCCGGAGATAAGAGATCGAAATTAAAAAAATAGGAGTATTTGGTATCCTTCATTCACCAGTTTATACTTTTTTCGAAAAAGCGTATATTATCGAATTGAATGCCGATGTCAAAACTGGAAATTCGAAATTTGAAATTAGGTAACGCATTTACATCTTTGTGTTTTTCCCAATTTCAAATTTCGAGTTTCAAATTTTACTGCCAAAATACAAGATCAACAAAGTGTAAACTACTTTTGACTTGTCGTGAAGGATGCCGATTTTATTAATAGATTTAGGTTCGTGGAGAGAAGGTAATGGCTGCAAGAGAGGCAAGAGCTGTATTAAAATATGTACGCATTTCTTCACAGAAGGTTCGGATGTTAATCGAAGCTGTCAAGGGAAAGCCGGTTCAGGCCGGTCTGGACATTCTTCAGTTTATGCCGCAAAAGGCAGCTAATATAATTGAAAAAATTATCCGCAGCGCCGTAGCAAACGCCGATCAAAATCCGGATATTGATGTAGATTCGCTCGTTATTCGCAATATAATTGCAAATCAGGGTCCCACTTTGAAACGTTTCAAAGCAAGAGCGCGTGGCAGAGGCACAAGAATATTGAAAAGGACCACACATATTACTGTTATTTTAGCTGAAGATTCGGTGTAAAAAAGGAGGTAAAAGCTTGGGACAGAAAGTAAACCCAATAGGATTGAGGTTGGGGGTCGTTAAAACCTGGGAATCAAAGTGGTATGCTGGAAAGAATTATTCCGATTATATTCTGGAAGACTATAATATCAGAAAGTTTGTTAAAAAGAAGCTTTATCATGCAGGGATAAGCAGGATTGAAATCGAAAGATCATCTGATCGTGCAAAGCTCCGAATATATACCTCCAGACCGGGCATTGTTATCGGGAAAAAAGGATCTGAAATAGCTTTGCTTAAAAAAAGCATTGAAAATATGCTTGGTCGCAATAAGATACCGAAGGAAATCCTTATAGATATTCAAGAGGTAAGAAAACCGGAGATTGATGCACAGCTTCTTGCCGAGAATGTCGCTCTCCAGATTGAGAGAAGGGTCGCATTTAGGCGTGCCATGAAACGTGGGGTTTCATCGGCCATGAGATTTGGCGCCAAGGGTGTTAAAATTATATGTTCAGGGCGTCTGGGTGGGGCAGAGATGGCCAGAACCGAATGGTATAGGGAAGGCCGTGTGCCGTTACATACCTTAAGAGCAGATATTGATTATGGTTTTATTGAGGCTAATACAACATATGGAATTATTGGCGTAAAGGTCTTTATTTTTAAAGGCGAAATTTTAAAGAAGGACCTGATTAAAAGTCAATAGAAGGTAGTTTATTTCTTTTTCATGAAACCATTAGTATTAGTATTTAGGAGATATACTTTATGCTGAGTCCAAAGAAAGTCAAATTTAGAAAGCAGCAAAGGGGCAGAATGAGGGGCTTAGCCACACGTGGTTGTAGTTTGAATTTTGGTGAATTTGGATTGCAGGCAATAGAATGCGGCGCAATCAGTGCAAAACAGATTGAGGCTGCCCGAATCGCCATGACACGGCATGTAAAAAGGGGCGGCAAGATGTGGATAAGAATATTTCCCGATAAGCCTTTTACAAAAAAACCCGCTGAAGTAAGAATGGGAAAGGGAAAGGGTGCGCCCGAAGGTTGGAATGCAATAGTTCGTCCGGGAAGAATTCTTTACGAAATGCAAGGTGTCCCGAAGAGTATGGCTAAGGAGGCGTTCCGACTTGCTTCACACAAGCTTTCAGTAAAGACAAAGTTTGTGGAAAGGAGCAACATATAATGAAAGCAGTTGAAATTAGAGCACTGAGCCTTGAAGAAAGACAACGAAAACTGGTTGACCTTAAAGAGGAGTTGTTTAATCTGAATTTTCAGCATGAAACAGGTCAGCTTGAAAATCCTCAAAAAATGAAGCAGATCAAATGTGATATTGCAAGGATTAAAACAATAATAAAGGAATCTTGAGGAACATATAGACAATATGGATGCAGTGAAAAAAAGAGTTAATAAAAGACAAGTGGTCGGAACCGTTGTGAGCGACAAGATGGATAAGACCGTAATTGTTCAGGTTGAGAGAATGATTAAATATCCACTTTATCATAAGTATATAAAGAGACGTTCCAGGTTTTCATCTCACGATGAAGGCAATACATGCCAGATTGGTGACAGGGTGTTAATAACAGAATCAAGACCAATCAGCAGGACAAAAAAATGGCGAGTGAGTAAGATTCTTAAGAAAGTTGTATAATTAAGGAAATTTGTAAAAATGATTCAGGCAGAGACGAGATTGACAGCAGCGGACAATTCGGGAGCTAAGATATTGTATTGCATAAAGGTTCTTGGAGGTTCCAGAAGACGGTATGCAAGTATTGGCGATATAATTGTTGTAAGCGTGAAGGAAGCAATCCCTAATGCAAAAGTAAAAAAAGGGGATGTATTAAAGGCCGTTGTGGTTCGAACCAAAAAGGAAATCAGACGGCCGGATGGATCATATATCAGATTTGATGACAATTCAGCTGTTTTAATTAATGCGAATCTGGAGCCTGTAGGCACACGTATTTTTGGTCCTGTTGCAAGAGAACTCAGAGCTAAAAAGTTTATGAAAATCATTTCTCTGGCTCCGGAGGTTTTATAAATTAATCAAAAGTAGTTAATTATAAGAGAAACAGCTTATGATAAGAAATAAATGTCTTATAAAGAAGGGCGATAAGGTTAAAATTATTGTCGGCAAAGATAACGGCAAGATCGGAAAGATCCTTAAGGTAATCAGAAAGGACAAACGGGTTCTTGTAGAAAAAGCGAATCTTATAAAAAGGCACGTAAAGCCCAACGCTCAGAACCGGCAGGGAGGGATTATTGAAGGCGAGGCTCCGATAAGCTGGTCTAATGTTATCTTAATGTGCGGCAAGTGCATGTCGCCGGCACGTATTAAGATGAAGATCCTTGAGGATGGGAAAAAGATTCGTGTTTGCATGAAATGTAATGAGATAATAGATTCTTAAGATCATGTCGGAGAATAATAATGTTGCAGTTAAAACTTTTTTATGAAAAAAATGTCGTTCCAGGATTAATCGAAAGATTTAAATACAAAAGCATAATGCAGGTTCCTAAGCTTAGCAAAATTGTGTTGAATATAGGTCTTGGAGAAGCGATTCATAATATCAAACTGCTCGATTCTTCTGCCGAAGAACTTAAACTGATCACAGGGCAACGTTCGGTTATAACACTCGCTAAAAAATCGATTGCAGCATTTAAGCTAAGGCAAGGTATGCCAATTGGCTGTATGGTGACGCTTCGTCGCAAACATATGTACGATTTTTATTGTAAACTGGTAAATATTGCTCTTCCTCGTGTTCGTGATTTTAAAGGCCTTTCAGGAAAGGCGTTTGATGGGAGCGGAAACTATACTCTGGGGATAAAGGAACACATCATTTTCCCGGAGATTGATTACGATAAAATCGATAAGATCAAAGGCCTTAATATAACCATCGTTACCACGGCGCAGACTGATGAAGAAGGTAAAGAGCTCCTTAAACTGTTAGGCATGCCGTTTAGAGATTGATTTTTAAACAAGGAGGAAGAATTGGCAAAAAAGGCTCTTAAAATCAAGGCAGTTAAAGAACCTAAGTTTAAGGTAAGGGCATATAACAGATGCCCGATTTGCGGCAGGCCGAGAGGGTTTTTGAGGAAATTTGGAATTTGTCGTATATGTTTTCGTAATCTCGCTTCACACGGGATGCTTCCAGGAGTAACCAAATCCAGCTGGTAGTATAAGAAAAGCAACACCTTAACGTTAGTCATTTGTAACTCAAGAATTATTTAATATAATATGGTATTTTACGGAGAAGAAGATGTCGATGAGTGATCCAATCGCTGATATGCTTACACGTATCAGGAATGCTGAAAAGGCAAAATTCAATAGTGTTGATATTCCAGGGTCAAAGCTGAAAACAGAGTTGGCCAAAGTTTTAAAAAATGAAGGATTTATCAGAAACTATAAATTTGTTAAGGATTCTAAGCAAGGTGTTTTGCGTGTATACCTTAAAAATGGTCAGGGACGATCACATGTAATTATTGGAATTGAACGTGTCAGTAAGCCAGGCAAAAGGGTTTATGTTAAGAGTAAAAATGTTAGGCCCGTATTAAACGGTATGGGCATAGCTATTTTATCCACATCCAAGGGAATAATGACAGACAAAACAGCCAGGCATGAAAATCTTGGAGGAGAAATTCTCTGTAATGTATGGTAGATAAAAGGGGTATAAATGTCTCGAGTAGGTAAAAAACCGATTTTGATCCCTGATAATACAAAAGTATTTTTTAAAAACAGGGTAATTACTATACAGGGTAAAAACGGCACACTTGAAAAATCGATACCTTCCGCCGTGAATCTTAAGATAGAAAAAGAAACTGTAAATGTAAGCATCGATAAGAATGACAGAAACAGCCGATCTTTACATGGTCTTACACGCAGTCTTATAGCTAATATGGTAAGCGGAGTGAGTGAGGGATTTGAACGCAGGCTGGAAATTAACGGCATTGGGTATCGTGCTGCAATGCAGGGCAATTCAATTGTTTTAAATCTTGGATATTCGCATCCAATCAATTTTGATCTGCCTGATGGTATTTCAGCATCAATTGAAAAAAATATTATTAAACTTTTCGGTATCGACAAAGAGAAGCTTGGTCTTGTGTCCGCGGCAATTAGACGATTGAGACCTCCTGAGCCATATAAAGGTAAAGGTATCAAATATGCAGAGGAACGGATTCAGAGGAAAGCCGGAAAGACAGGAACTAAATAAAGATATTTAAAGGATTAAGGGATTGAGGGATTAAGATAAATTTATAGTATAGGAATTTCCTCCCCTGAAATAACAAATCGCAAATATCAAATAAATTACAATGACCAAAATTCAAAATCCCAAACCCGTATATGA
>JASEIZ010000084.1 GCA_030017395.1 Desulfobacterales bacterium
TATCAAGAACTTTGCTCTTATCGAAATTAATGGTTGGATATAATGCTATCCCGATTGTAACCGTTCTGTTTTGACTGTCTGCAACATTGCGGTTAATCTTTTCAGCAATATCTTGGCAAAGGGATTCATCGGCTTCCGGGAAAAAACATCCGAATATGCTGTTTCCTGTCTGTCCCCAAATACCATTATTGCTCCTGCATACAAGGTCGATTGTTTTAGCGACATCAAGCAGGATACTTGAAGCCTGGCTTATATCTGATGGCTCGTCCTTATCAGATGGCTTGTCAATCTGAACGACCATTGCTCCGAACTGCGATGAAGAATCGAGAGCTTTCATGGCATGATTGATCAAAGATCTATTATGCAAAATATCCGGGAATTCTCTTTTCAGTTCATCCAAACCAAGAGATAACCCGGCATCTGCTTTATCGGTCATCTGTTTGGAATCTGTTCTGGAAAACAGAAATTGATGGGTTAAGCTGCGGTCGTAAAATAGTTTTTGCTTATTGTGTTTCATAATCAGGTTTCTTTAACTTAAACAAAATGGAATACGGTTCAAATATCTCCAAACATGCCGGAAAAGGCTGATTCTATAAACTGCAATTCATCTTCTTGCACGGTTCTGAGGTCTATAATAAACAAATCATCTTCTATTCTTCCTATTATCGGGGGCGTATTGTTCCGCATGTATCTTTCGACAGCATTAACAGACAGCCCTTTCACATGAATGCCGACACACCTGCTGGGCAGGTCAAGAAGCGGAAGCGCTCCGCCTCCTGCCTGCGAAGATAGATCGATCAGCTTAATAGAAAAACCGGCATGGTTAATGTTTTTCAGCAGATTGCAAAGCCTGTCCGCCTTTTTTGCGATTTCGTCATAAGAAAGGGTCAACATGCGCAAAGCAGGAATCGCGGCAATTGCTTTGTCTTTGTCCAGATACAGGCGCAAAGTGCTTTCCAGAGCCGCAAGTGTCAACTTATCTATCCGCAGCGCCCTTGTAAGGGGATTTTGCTTTATCCGGTCAAGAACATCCTTTTTACCGACGATTATGCCGGCCTGCGGACCACCAAGGAGCTTGTCTCCGCTGAAAGTCACAACATCCAAACCTGTTGCCACAGATTCCTGAACAGTGGGCTCTTTTAACAAGCCATATTGTGAAAAATCGATAAAAGTTCCACTTCCCAGGTCTTCCATTACAGGAATATGATATTTCTTTCCAAGCTCAACCATGTTCTTGACAGAAACCTCGGCTGTAAAACCCACCACGCTGTAATTGCTTTTATGTACCTTTAAGAGAAGCCCTGTGTCGCTTTCTATTGCGGATTCATAATCTTTAAGATGGGTGCGGTTTGTTGTGCCGACCTCCTTTAAAATTCCGCCGCTTTTTGTCATTATATCTGGAATCCGGAATGAACCGCCGATTTCAACAAGTTCTCCTCTTGATACAACAACTTTTTTCCCCTTTGCTATTGTTTCCAAACAAAGCAAAACAGCTCCTGCATTATTATTCACAACCATGGCTGCCTGAGCGCCACTGATTTCACACAGTATGTCCTCAACAGCGCTATACCTTGAACCACGCACACCTTTTGACAGATCAAACTCCAGGTTCGAATAGCTGCTTGCGATAAGAGACAGGTTCTCAACAGCTTCAGCAGCAAGTATTGATCTGCCGAGATTTGTATGCACGACAACGCCGGTGGCGTTAATTACACGCAAAAGATTCGGAGACACGGCATTTTGTGCGCAAACTTTTACTTTCTCAAGAATCACGGATTCAGACAGCGCTTCTTCTTTAATTTCCATTTTATCATCAAGAATAACTATGCGAAGATCCTGGATAACTGAACGAACACAGCGAACCAGAACAGATTTTGGAATATCTTCAAATATCGGTTTCGTCCCTGCAATTTCAAGGATATGATCAACGCCGGGAAGCATTTTTAAAAAGGACTGCCTTTTTTCATTTAGTTTCATTTTTTCCGATACTCTCTTTCCTCAAAAAGTGGTTTTTTTACTTTTTACGAGTTCATCAAGTAAAAAAGTGCGAAACTTAAACAATCGTCGCTGAGCATTCCGCATTTTGTGGCAGTTTGATTCCATATCATCTATTTATAAGTCATTTCAATAGATTTCTTTTAATAACAGCTTAACGTTAAAAGTTATACTTTTACATTAAAATCTGATATAAAATTTATTTACAACAAAACAGCGAGGTATTTGAAAACCATGAAAAACATTCTTGTCACAGGAGGCTGCGGATTTATCGGCGCAAATTTTATCCGATATCTGCTTGAAGAAACCGATTTTACAGGACGGATAATCAATGTGGACAAATTGACCTACGCGGGCAACCCTGAAAACTTAGCTGGAATTGACAAGCAGTTCCCGGAGCGGTATCATTTTGTAAAAGCCGACATATGCAATAAAAAAACCATGCGCATGGTTTTTGAAAGATTTTCAATTGACGCTGTATGTCACTTTGCTGCTGAATCACACGTTGACAGATCGATTGTAGAGCCGGATGCATTTATCAAAACAAATATTATCGGAACATTTAACCTGCTGGAACTGGCCAGGTTTTATCAGGACAGGACAATCCTTTTTCATCATATCAGCACTGACGAGGTTTACGGCTCACTTGGAGAAAGTGGCTATTTTACCGAAAAAACGCCTTACAGCCCAAACAGCCCTTATTCTGCTTCCAAGGCCGCCTCGGACCATCTGGTAAGATCGTACGGTAAAACATACGACCTGCCTGTAACCATATCAAATTGTTCAAACAATTACGGCCCATACCAGTTTCCGGAAAAACTTATACCGCTTACCATATTAAATGCGCTTGAAGGAAAACCGCTTCCGGTTTATGGAAAGGGCATTAATGTAAGGGACTGGCTATACGTAACCGATCATTGCATAGCTGTCTGGCTGATTATGCAAAAGGGTAAACCCGGTGAGACGTACAATATAGGCGGCCGCTGCGAAATGCGCAATATAGATGTTGTCGGGATTATATCCGATATGATTGACGAACTGGTCCCGAATCCGGGCAACAGGCCGCGAAGAGATTTAATTGCTCTTGTAAAGGACAGGCCCGGCCATGATCAAAGGTATGCCATAGATTTCAGCAAGCTGCAAACAGAGCTTGGCTGGGTTCCTGCTGAATCGTTTGAAACCGGAATAAAGAAAACCATTAAATGGTATATTGATAATAAAGGTTGGGTAGATAGAGTTAAAAGCAACGAATATAAGTCGTGGATAGAAAGACATTACAATTTATAGGAAAGAAACCAAAAAGTATTCAAACCCATAAAGTAAAGCTCCCCTTGCCACCACCCTAAAGAACGGGGCTTGCGGGGAGCAATCTGGCCAACCATTCAGAAGAAACTTGTTGTTTTAATATTCCAAAAAATCTAAATGAACTACCCGGCAGCAAGCGGTCGGGGTATCGCTCATCCGATTTTCACAATCTAAACGAAGGAGACCTTTATTGCATAACTCACATCTGTCTGCGTTCAAACACACACAGGCAGAAAAATATGAGTAGTCTGCGTAATCTGTGTATTAAAAAGTGATGAACTCGTAAAAAGTCCCGAAATCGTCATGCCGGACTTGATCCGGCATCCAGAACGCATTGAATTTACTGGATTCCGGCTTTCGCCGGAATGACGTAAAACGGTATTTTTTGACTTTTTACGAAGCCATCAAAAAGTATATAGAATGCAAAAAGTTAAACCTGATGATAGAAAATTTTTGTTGCTTGTCGAGAAGATCAAGCAGATTTTTACGGATGGTTTTGTCTTAAGTGATGACATTACGCACTATATTGATTCCACTTTTTTAAGCCCTTCTGTAAGTAAACTTAAAGAAATTATCAACGACGAACATAATTGCGAAAGGGATTCCCTGATTGAGCTGTTATTTTTCCCTGACGAGTCAATGCAAATTAAGCTCGAAGAATTTCTTGAAAGCGAAGATTTTAAAAAGGAAGATGAAGAAAAAGTACTTAGTTATATTTCAGATAAAAAATTATTAACAACAATACGTTTCCCTGAGAGTGAAGACTCATTAAAGCTTTTTCTCCCAAAATCGTCTGCAATGCAATTCCTTTCCCGTCTTAATATTTCAAGGAAACTGAATAAAAGGCTTATTAAAGCAATAGACGAATTTGTCTCCGATAAGTGTAGAACTGCTGTTAAGGTGAGGTTGAGAAACGCCAGAGTTCAATTTACTGAAAATAAAATTATGTTTCTGCGCTCTTTTTTTAAAAAATTAAAAGTTGAAGACAATTATTTTTTCAAGTGTCTGGATTTCATACTGGACTTTTTTGACGGAATTAAAGATGACGAAAATATATTGCAGTCCTTTTTAGGCAAAAAAGAATTATATTTTCAAGATATTCAAAAAGCATCGAGATTTGAGGAACTGCTGAATAAAAACAACATGGAGACATTAATATCCCGTGGAGTAAGAATCCCGCACATCAGCAAAGAGGATGCGATGCATAACATAGTAATAATAGATACAATCATCCTTGCGGTTTATGGCAAACAATATAACTTAAAATCTTAGTTTTTTTGCACAAGTCATATTTTGAGAGGTAGAGTACTTGTTTTGGTTTATTCTTGCTATTGCTACAGCATTTTGTGTGGCCACCGGCGACGCTTTGACAAAGAAGTTTTTTGGCAGGTTTTCGCCTTATGATATGGCGGTTGCCTCTTCTATTTATAGCCTTCCATTTTTGATTATATATGTTTTCTTTATTCCCATTCCACAATTAGACAGTGTGTTCTGGTGGCTTGCAAGCGTTTTGATCCCTTTGGATATCTTTGCTTTTTATCTCTACATGAAAGCTATAAAGATTTCTCCTCTTTCTATCTCAATTCCGTTTTTGTCATTTACACCGGTTTTTATGATATTAACGGGTTTTATTGTTCTTGGAGAAGCGCCTAACATTTGGGGGATTATAGGTATAGGTTTTGTCGTGGCCGGCAGTTATTTATTAAATGTAACACAGATAAAATATGGCTATTTTGCTCCATTTAAGGCTATTCTCAGGGAGCCGGGTTCTATTTTGATGCTGGTGATTGCATTTATATATTCTTTCTTAGCTGTTTTGGGGAAAAAGGCAATCCAGCATTCTTCTCCACTTTTTTTCGGGGCTTTTTTCCTGGTAGTTTTCGATGTAACTATTTTGATCTTATTTCCTTTTCTTAAAAAAATTAAGTGGAGAGACATACTAAAAGTACCAGCAAAAGGATTGACCGTCGGTTTGATGCTCTTTCTGCATGTATTATTCCATTCCCTTTCAATCAGTATGGTCGAGGCGGTTTATATGATTGCTGTAAAGCGTATGAGTATTCTTTTTAGTGTAGGTTATGGCTGGGTTTTATTTAAAGAAACCAATATAGGCGCAAGGATTCTCGGGGCGTTATTTATGCTTGCAGGAGTGGTATTTATTATGTTGCTAGGCTGAAGTCCGAAAGGCTAAATTTTACCAATACCTTGCAATTTTCATTTATAATTTTCTCTTTTTCGTCGAAAAGAGCACGCAGCTCTTCCTGCCCATAAACAATTTTGGTAATAATATCGCCAGGAGATATTTTTCCTCTTTTGTAGAAACGGCCGTAACAGCAATGCCGCCGGTTAAAAGCAACCGCATAGCCGGTCAGAAGTCGTCGCATAATTTGAGCGATTGGCTCTTTGCCGGTTTTTAAAAGAAGATGGAAATGAAAAGAAACGCCTAAATTCAACCCCCCTTTGTCACTTTAATCCGGTTGGCTCGTGCATGGTTTCAAGTGAAGGCACCTGTGCCGCTTATTATCGATATAATGGTTCATAAGCGCACAAAGCAAAAAAGGGAGGCTGAAGAAAATTTGCCACTCTTTTAAAAAATACGCAACAATGCGCAACTAATAAATAAAATATGTTGCGCTATTTTGTTCAATATCGTATAGTTTCTTTAAAACCTAAATCCTGCAAGTTTCTTTTTTTGCAAAAGTCTCGTTTTGACGAAGGATTCTCATGCTTTCTTTTACCCCAAGCCAAAAATTAGAAAACAGGCTGAAAATTCTCCAGGGGTTATTAGCTGAAACATATAAAGACCTGGAGGCCTTATCCCCTGATGAGACGAAATATATTCATCGTTGTGCCTTTATCAGTAATATCGGAGCTTCAACCAGAATAGAAAACGCTGTTCTAACCGACCAGGAAATCGAATGGGTCGATACCACTTTGAATGACTATGGTAAGGTAACCGCTTTTGAGGGAAAGAAATCTTTTATTCTGGACAAGCTTTCAAAGGATAGAGAACGAAGTGTTGAAGAGGTAGTTGGTTGCCGACAAGTGCTGACAACTGTTTATTTGCAAGCCGATGAACTTTTCCCTCTATCAGAAGTTACTATTCGTGGACTTCATCATGATTTGCTTAGGTATTACCCTAAAGTATCAAGTCATGCAGGAGGATACAAGACAGCACCGAACAGGGTTATCTCTATCAATCACGAAACCGGAGAGGAACGTGTGGTATTAGATCCATCTCCTCCCGGCATTATAACAGCAACTGCCATGGCAGAGCTGACCAACTGGTATAATAACACAATCCAGAACTATCCGTGGGCCATATTAGTTGCCACAGAATTTGTATTTCGTTTTCTGGCCATTCACCCATTCCAGGATGGAAATGGGCGACTGGGACGGGCGCTTTTTATCCTGGCTTTATTTCACTCCGGCGATAAATATCTGACAAGTATTACGCCCTACATTGCTTTTGATCGTCACATTGAGCAAAACCATACACTTTATTATTCAATCCTTCACCAATGTTCTGAAGGCAAGTTTAAATCAGAACCCACACAATACAAATTAGAGCCGTTAGCCTGGTTTTTCATTAATATTCTGGAATCTTCTTTAGCCGATATTGAAATTTATCGTAAGCGATATAACAACCTGCAAAAGCTTTCTGAATCAGCATCGACTGTTTTGAAATGCTTTAAATCCGCCCCGGAAAAACGTCTGAAGGTTGGCGACATCGTAGAAAAGACAGGTCTCCCTCGCCGGACTGTACAATATGCTCTTAAAACACTTACAAAAAAAGAATTACTCCAGATACTGGGACGGGGTGCCGGAAGCCGCTATCAACTTGTGTTTTGAGATAAAAAGAAAGGAATTAAAATGTATTTTCCCCCTAAAAGGCTAATAGGATGTTGCTGTCAGGATGTACATAAAACGGCATGCCAGATATGTTTCCATTTGCTTATGCGGGCCTGTAACTGATACAATAAATTTAAAGGGATTAATCAATGAATGGCAAATCGCTGGGTATAAAACAGGAAAAAATTGAAAGGCTCAAAGAACTACTGCCTGAAGTTTTTACAGAAGAAAAAATCGACTGGGAAAAACTGAAAGCAACGCTGGGCGAGGACATAGAATTCAAAAACGAGCGTTATGTTCTGAACTGGGCCGGAAAATCCGATGCGTTCAAAGTATTGCAGTCACCGACAACTGCGACACTTGTTCCTGATAGAAATGAGTCAGTTGATTTTGATGATACGGGGAATGTTTTCATTGAAGGCGAAAATCTTGAAGTTCTGAAAGTTCTCCAAAAATCATATTTCGGCAAGATAAAAATGATCTATATAGATCCCCCGTATAATACAGGCAACGACAATTTTATCTATCCTGACAGGTTCTCTGAAACAAAAGAAGAATATCTTGAAAGAATCGGGGATAAGGATGAATTGGGATACATGACCAGAGAAGGTCTGTTCAGGAAAAACAGTAAAGACAGCGGGCATTATCATTCCAACTGGCTTTCAATGATGTATCCGAGACTGTTTCTGGCAAGGAACTTGTTGAAAGATGACGGGGTTATTTTTGTGTCTATTGATGATCATGAGGTTCATAATTTAAGATTATTAATGAATGAGGTTTTTGGGGAGGAGAATTTTGTTGCGAATGTTGTTTGGGAGAAAAAATATACACGCAGCAATGATGCTAAATGGTTTTCTGATAATCATGATCATATCTTAGTTTTTTCTAAAAACAAAGAAAGCCTGAAATTTAATTTGCAAACACGAACTGAAGAACAATTAAAATCTTATTCAAATCCCGATAACCACCCAAAAGGCAAATGGAAAGCAACCCCTTTGCATGCAAAAAGTGGATCAAACACAAAATCATATTCATATACATTCAAAAATGGAATAATATGGACACCCCCAACAGGTACTTTCCGTAGATATAATGATGATGGTCTCGTAAAAAGTCTTGAAATCGTCATGCCGGACTTGATAAGCCTGCC
>JASEIZ010000085.1 GCA_030017395.1 Desulfobacterales bacterium
ATTTCCAATCGACCCCTCATGAACCCCTCGTCTTATAGACGAGGGTTGTTCAGTTTATTTCTAAATGCTTCAATTTATTATGGTGGAGCTGAGGGGGATCGAACCCCTGACCTCATGAATGCCATTCATGCGCTCTCCCAGCTGAGCTACAGCCCCATGCTCTATACAGAGCAAGAGCGCAACCAGTAACAAAAAGCATTTAAGGTGTCAATATCTATTTTATATGGGTATATGACAAGCGGACTTGGAAATTTTATATGGTAAAAACATATTTTATCACTTGTGTTATGCTATTGAAAAACATAGCTTAAAAAAACCGGAGTTAAGAATAGAAAATGGATCGCCAAAAATTTACTAAAGCATATGGAAGATATACCAAACGGGAAAATACTGCTGATATGTTCAAGGAATTTGATGCAACACAGCTTTATTGCCCCCGTTGTAAACAGGCGGTTCCCGTCCGGAAGCGCCTTCTTCTCGTTCTGCCCGAAGGAGATAAGTATGAATATTTATGCGCATTTTGTTTAGAGACCGTTGGAACAAAGATGGATAGAAATGGAGCGCAAAACAGTATAATTGTTTAAAACATGATTGATTCGACTTTTTACGGATTCGTCAATTATGATAAAGGTGGATTGCAATGCTTAGATTAATGCGGGATTATGCAGGCAGCTGGTTGATCAAGGTTATATTAGGGGCTATAGTTGTTGTTTTTGTGTTCTGGGGTGTTGGGAGCTTTCGCGCTCAAAAGGGAGGCAGGGTTGCGATCGTCAATGGAGATTCTATCACCATGGAAGAATACAAAGATGAGTACAACAACATTATTGAGAAGCTTCGTGAAAGATTCGGCAACAGATTAGACGATAAAACGATACAAATACTTCAGGTAGAAAATCAGGCTTTAAACCGTCTTATAGATCAGAAACTTTTGCTTCAGGAAGCCACAAAACTTAATTTTCATGTTTCAGATGACGAACTTTCCGCGGCTATCAAGGGAATAAAAGCATTTCAAACATCCGGAGCATTTGACAAGCGCCTTTATAGAAGTATTTTAAGTCGCTATGGGTTGACTCCTGAACAGTTCGAGGTCAACCAAAAGGGCTTTATGCTGATAGAAAAGTTAAGATCGTTTTTGCTTGGAAATCTCAAGGTCTCAGACGGAGAGGCCATGGAATGGTTTAAATGGATCAATGCTTCGGTAAATATAGACTATATTCTGTTTGAGCCCGGCAGATATAAAGACATCAATCCTTCTGCCGAAGACATTAAAACTTTTTTTGTTGATCATAAAGACTCGTATAAAACAGAACCGACGATAAAAGTTCAATTTTTATGTTTTGCTCCGGATAATTACAGGCCAAAGGTCAATATTTCCGATAATAAAATCCAGGATTATTATAAAGAACATCAGGAAGAATTTAAGACGGACAAAACTGTTGAGGCTCGGCACATACTAATAAAGGTTGACAAAGATGCCGACCAGGAAGCTGTTGAAAAGGCAAAAAACAAAGCTCTTGATATCCTGCAGATGGTCGGTGGGGATAAAGATTTTGCCGAGCTTGCCGGGCAGTATTCCGAATGCCCCAGCAAAGACCAAGGTGGACACCTTGGCGTATTCAGCAAGGCTGCGATGGTTAAACCATTCGCTGATAAAGCTTTTTCCATGAAATCCGGAGAGATCAGCCAGCCGGTTCGCACAAGATTTGGGTGGCATATTATAAAGGTTGAAAAAATCAATGAGGAATCAATCGTTCCCATTAATGAAGCAAAAAAAGTGATACGCAAAAAACTTATTGATGAAGAGGCAAAAACTCTTGCTTATGAAGAGGCGGAATTGGTTTTTGATACTATTGTTGAAGGAGATGATCTAAAAAAGGTATCTAACAAACGAAATCTCAAGTTGCAGACAACAGATTTTTTTACAATAAAAGGTCCAGATAAAGGCATAAAAAACCGCGAAAAGTTTGCATCTGCTGCTTTTGATCTTTCGGCTATGGAGATTAGCGACATACAAGACATTGGAAATGAATATTACATTCTTCAGGCGATTGAAAAAAAATCCGGAGAAATTCCTGAATTAAAAGATATTAAAGAAAAGGTCAGGGCTGCCCTGATAAAGGAAAAACAGGATGAAAAGGCGAGTGCGGATGCAAGTGAGTTCCTGTCCGGTCTAAAAAAGGGCGAATTGATGAGTACGCAGATAGCAAAATATGATTTAAAATTAAGTAACACCGGTTTTTTTAAGCGCAATGAGCCCGCTGCTGGTATTGGATTGGATAGAGGAGTTATTGAAGCTGCTTTTAAACTTTCGAATAAAATAAAATTTCCGGAAAAGATAATCAAAGGGGAAAAAGGTTATTACGTAATCAGCTTTAAGGAGAGAAAAGACGCAGACACAGAAGGGTTTGTCAAAGAAAAAGCAAACATAAAAGAAGGATTGCTGCGCCAAAAAAGAATCAAAACATTTGATGAATGGCTGACTCAAATAAGAAACAAAAGCAACATTTCCATTGAAAAGAACTTTTTAAAACAATCATAAAAAGGAACTTTTTATTTTGCGATCATAGCTCTCATCATATCTCCGGAATCTTCAACATGATCTGCTATATTGCCTATTATTTCAGTTAATTGAACCAAATGGAATACCGAAATCGGGTCTGAAATAATTTCAAATATTTTTCGCTTGAGCCCGTCTTCAACTTTGTCTGCATCATGCTCCATGCGGCGTATGTTACGGATGATTTCCTTGACTAAATTTCGCTGGGTTTTATTAAAGGTTTCAAAGTACTTTTTTGCTTCTAATAACATTTTGCACATTTCTTCGATGGCGGTAATATTCGAGTCGATCAGAAGCAAAAAATCAGTTTTAAGAGCTTCCGGAATTCCAGGTTCGGGCCTATAAAAAATCCAGTCAAGCGCATCTTCTACTCTGTCAAGGACACTGTCCTGTTCCTTTAAATATCGGAACAACTGGAATTTATCAACTGGCATCATAGTTCCTTTTGGGAGGTGCCCCCGTATCCGACGCTTGATAGCATCTGCTTCGCTTTCCAGTACAATAACCTCCTGCCTGAATGCTTCAAACGCTTCGCATTGCTTTGAAAAATGGCATTCTATAGCCCGTTGAAAAGCCCATACGCAGTCCTTAACCTTTTTCGCATGTTCCAGCAGACCGTCGAAAGGCGATGTGATAAACAGCGATAAAAATGGTATACGCATAATTATCTCCTTTATAAAATTAATTGAAGTATTTTAAAAATTATCATACTGGTTATGGCGGAAACGGGTACGGTCAAAACCCAGTAAAGCATAATATTTATGATTATCCTGAAATTGACCGCTTCTAACCCGCGTGCAAGCCCCACACCCAGAACACCGCCGACCGCCGCATGCGTCGTGGAAACAGGAAGCCCCATTTTTGAGGCGACAAGAACGGTTGTAGCAGCGGCAAAATCAACGGAGAAACCACGTGTATTAGTAAGAGTTGTAATTTTTTTGCCGACAGTTTCCATGACACGCGTTCCGGCCATGGCAATCCCGCACGCAATTCCTATGCCTCCGAAAAGAAGGAGAAAAACAGGCACAGGCACTTCAGCGCCAACCCCGCCTGTTTTAACCAGGAAATAGATTACTGCAAGGGGGCCGATTGCGTTGGCCACATCGTTTGCGCCTTGAGCCAGCGCGACATAGCAGGATGTTCCGATTTGAATAGACCTGAAGATTTCTTCCGCCCCATTTTTTTTGTCTTTAACAAATCGTTTTAAAGCCAGCATCCCGGCACATCCGAGAGCGACGGCCAGCATAAGTGCTATGAGTAATGCCGACGGAGTTCCAACCTCAAGTTTTTTACCAAGAGGTGTTTTAAAAATAAACGATAAAACAACAACAAAAACGGTAATACCGATAAAAAGGGGGGAGAATTTAAGCGCTCTGACAAAAGACTGCTGTTTTGAAATAATCAATTTTACAATAAATTTGAACATTACAAATGCGATGACAAGACTGAAAACTGGAGATATAACCCAGCTCGATACAACAGCACCGAGTTTACCCCATTTGATAACCGAGAATCCTCCTGCCATTATTCCAAAACCGATCATGGCGCCCACAATAGAATGGGTTGTAGATACAGGCAAAGATTTCCATGTGGCAAAGCTCACCCAAAGCGCGGCAGACAGCAGAGCGGAAATAGTGCCGATAAGCGCCATGTGCGGATCGCAGAGGATTTCAGTCGAGACAATGCCTTTACGTATTGTGTCCGTAACATGCGATCCTATAAATACGGCGCCGATTACATTCAGTATCCCAGCAATAAAAATTGCCTGGCGGACCGTAATAGCTTTGGCTCCGACAGCAGAAGCCATGGAATTGGCGACATCATTGGCGCCAATATTCCATGCCATATAAAAACCCAAGATGTAACCGGCAATCAGGATATAATATTCTGTCGGCATTATTAATTAATCGGTGTTCCTTTAAGTGTTAAAAAAATTAATTTTGCACAAGTTTTATTTGTTGTCAATTATTAGTTCTTCTTTTAATTCTTCTTTTTGTTGACTTGTAATAAAGTGTATGTTATGAGTCCATAAGAGGAAAATTGTGAACATGTTGCAGCGTCTCTATTTGTCGACCATAAAGAACTTTTCATTTACTTAAATTTTAAGGAGGGATATTTAGATGAAGAAATTACAGGCTCAATTAAAATCCATATCTAAGTCTCTTGTGGCGCTTTCAAAGCAGGTTGATAAAATCTCAGATCAGATGAGCAAACAGCAAGCACCTAAGAAAACTACTATTGCTAAGAAAGTGAAAACGGCTACTGCAAAAACAAAGAAGACAAGTGCAAATAAAAAAACAACAAAAAAGGAGACTGCTCTCGAAGCAGTATTTAACATAATTAAAAGAAGCAAAAAAGGAGCAACGATTGTCGCGCTGAAAGAAAAAACGGGCCTTATTTCCAGGCAGCTCAGCAATGCTCTTTACAAACTTGGGAAGAAAGGGCAAATTATCGCAAAGGAACGCGGCCTTTATATTCAAAAATAATAGTTAAGCGGTTTTTTTAGATTTTCTGTTTGTTTTTTATGAGCTAAGACGGCTTAATGTAAAGACAAAAAGCCTTTAGCTTGCCAGGCATATCATGGCAGGTTTGCTAAAGGCTTTTTGTCTTTTACAAGGGGTTTTACAATGCTGAGAAAGCTTTTCAGGCAGTTTGTTTTTAAATATTTACTCTATAGCCTTATTTTTTTCATTGTATTATCTTTTTCAATTACTGAGCGTCAAACAGACGAGACTTGTAAGTATTTAACATCTGCAAATGCCGCTGTTGACAATTGCCGTTTTCAGTCAGAGTGGCCTCATGAAAAAAGCGAACTTTTTCCAGACCCATCCCTTGTGTTTGGACGGTTGCCGAATGGCTTCAGGTATGTATTGATGGAAAACCGAACACCAAAGGACAGGGTTAGTATGCATCTAGCTGTTAATGTTGGATCCATGCATGAGTCTGATTGGCAGCAAGGAATGGCTCACTTTCTTGAACACATGCTTTTTTGTGGTTCAACCCATTTCAAGCCCGGAGAACTCATAAAATACTTCCAAAGCATAGGAATGAAATTTGGTCCTGATGCAAATGCGCATACAGGATATTATGAAACGGTTTATGATATACTTTTACCAAAGGGAGACAGGCGCAGTCTGGGGGAAGGACTTGCTGTTCTGAAAGACTTTGCAGACGGCGCCATTTTCCAGGGCTCGGAGATAGATAGGGAACGCAGGGTTGTCCTGTCTGAAAAGCGCACGCGTGATTCTGCGTCCTATCGCAGGTTTGTTTCAATTATGAAGTTTGAGTTTCCTGAAGCAAAAATATCAAAAAGATTTCCTATAGGTCTGGAAAATTTTATTAAAAATGCAGACCGTAAAATGTTTAAAAGTTTTTATGACACATGGTATAGACCGGAAAAGATGATACTTGTAATGACGGGAGACTTTGATGCCGGCACGGCTGCTTTACTTATAGATAAAAAATTTTCTGCGTTAGCTGCAAGAGCATCCCCTTCGCCTGAACCGGATTTGGGAAAAATAAATCATAAAGGGATCAAACCATTTTATTATTTTGAAAAGGAAACCGGAAATACTACGGTCAGCATAGAGGTAATAAGAAAAATTATACAGCAGCCGGATTCCTTTGATTTTCAGAAAAGATTACTTATTAAGGACATCGCGGATCAAATTGTTCAGAACCGACTGGACATATTGATAAGCAAACCTGATACCCCCTTTACCTCGGCTTCTATCAGCAGCGGTATTTTCGCAAAACAGATAGAATCCGCCGAAATTACGGCGGAATGCAGTCCTGAAAACTGGGAGAAATCACTTGCGCTTTTAGAGCAAACTCTGAGAAGGTCATTGAAATACGGATTTACTAAAGCAGAGCTTGAGAGGGTAAAAAATGATTTCAGATCAAAACTGGATAGCGCTGTAAATAGAGCTCAAACACGAGAAAGTGGATTGCTGGCGCGTGAAATAATAATGCATCTTAATGCGGATATGGTTTTTCTTTCTCCAGGTCAAAGAAGAGATCTCCTATCGCCGGTTATTAATTCCCTGACATTAAAGCAGGCGCACGATTCATTCAAGGAGAGTTGGGCATCTGAACACAGGCTTGTGCTTGTCACAGGAAATGCCGAGCTGAAAACTATTGATGAAAAACCAAAAGACCTGATAATTGCCGCATATAATAGAAGCAGCATGCTCGATGTGTCAAGACCGCCTGAAATAAGTGTGCCGGTTTTTCCTTATCTGCCGGAACCTGAAAAAAAGGGGAAAATTATCAAAAGAGTCGAGATTCCGGATCTTGGCATTGTTCATGTTGATTTTGAGAACAAGGTCAGCCTGGCTCTGAAAAAGACGGATTTTGAGGCCGATGAGGTGCTTGTTAATCTGTCCTTTGGATTAGGCAGAGCTGTCGAACCCACAGATAAACCAGGACTTTCTGATTTAAGCGCCGAATTAATCAATGAAAGCGGACTCGGCCGGCTCAAAAAAGATGAAATTGAACGCGCCCTGACAGGAAGAAACACGGATGTTAATTTTTTTGTTAATGAAGATAGTTTTTCCTTCAAAGGCAAAACAGTATCAAAAGAGATAACGTTGCTGTTTCAGCTGCTTTATGCTCATTTAACAGATCCGGGATACAGGGTAGATGCCTATAAACTTTCCATGGAGAGATTTAGGCAAAAATATCTTAAACTTTCCAGTTCTATTGACGGCGCCATGAGCCTTACCGGAAAGCGCTTTCTTGCTGGAGGAGACAGCCGTTTCGGACTTCCATCTTACGATATGTTCAAACATTTGACCCTTAATGATGTTAAATCATGGTTTGACGCATCATTACGACACGATGAAATTAATGTTTCAGTGGTCGGCGATTTTGATGTTAATGCAGTAGTTGATCTGGTCTCTAAATATTTTGGGAGCCTTCCTAAGCGACGCGATATATATAAACAGAACATGTTAAGATTGCCCCAATTTCCTGCTGCTCAAACATTTGAAATAAATGTCGCAACAGAAATTCCAAAAGGTCTTGTAGTTGTTGCATATCCAACTGAAGACTTGTGGGATATCCATAGAACACGCCTTTTTTCAGTGTTGGCTGATATTGTTTCAGAAAGGTTGCGTGAAAGGATTCGGGAAAAATTAGGAGCTGCTTATTCCTTTGTCGCATACAACACGTCTAGCCGTGCATATCCTGAATATGGAGTATTTCAAACCTTTGTCCATGTTGATCCAAAAGAAGGGAATATGGTGGTTGGGGAAGTAAAAAAAATCATATCGGATCTCGTTGTTACCGGAGTAAACAATGAAGAGTTGAGGCGTACCATCAAGCCCACACTTACAGGCATAAAGGATATGCTGCAAAATAATTATTACTGGCTGAATACTGTTCTTTCAGGATCAAAAACGCATCCTCAGCAGCTTGACTGGAGCAGGACAATAATGGATGATTATGCTTCCATTACAAAAGAAGAGCTGTCTATTCTGGCAAAACAATATCTGGACAATGATAAAGCAGCAGTAATTATTGTTAAACCGGAACAAAGAGATTAAAAACATAAAACACTCAAGTTCGATGGATTCGTAAAAAGCCCCAAAACACCGTTTTCCGTCATTCCGGCGAAAGCCTGAATCCGTCTTTTCAAGCAGCTGCAGACCATCTGGACTCCGGTTTTCACCGGAGTGACGACTTTTTACGAGTTCAT
>JASEIZ010000086.1 GCA_030017395.1 Desulfobacterales bacterium
CGTGCCCGGCTTTCGCCGGAATGACGGAAAAGAGAACTTTTCGACTTTTTACGAGACCGTCATTCTTTATGCGATAAAAAATTTATTGTATAAAATACCTGCTACTACAGAGACCTGAATATGATATACCTTGCCTATGACGGGTCGCTTAATGTTGACTGGGTATCACGCTACGGCATCCGTTTTGCGGCCCATACCGCTGAGAAAAAGCTGACGCTTGTCCACATTCAGGACAATAGCGTTTCTCCTGTGCAAGTTGTCGACAAGATCAGTAAAATTGAGCAAGAATGCGGCGCTCAAGGCATAGAACTATGCCGTAAAATCCTTCCTTTAAAGAAGAATGTTTTCCAGTCTCTCCTTGATGCCATTCCTCACGGCAGAGAGAGCTTTGTTGTGTGCGGAACCCGGATTCGCTCCAGGAGACAAGCTTTTTTGTCTGGAACCATTTCTGAAAAACTTCTTGAGTCTTACAAATTCAATGTAATGGCTGTGCGCGTAGTACAGCCGGGTTTGCTTGCTAATCCACGCAAGTTCTTAATTCCGCTGGCAGGACATCCAAGGGGTTTTAAATCAGCCTGGCCATTTTTCAAGCTTTTTTTGCCTGAAGCTGAAAAAGTCTACCTGCTGCGGGTCATGAAGGTCAGTTCCTTTCATCCTCTCCACTTCTCTCAGCATCGCATGCAGGAATTACGCAAAAAAGGATTGAAATACCTTGATGCTGTTATGCAGGACATTAAGCAGGAATGCGGAGCTGTCGGGTTTCAGATAGACTATCGTGTGGTAGTAAGCAACGACTGGTCGAGAGAGATCCTGGTCCACGGCAGCAAGTTAAGGACACGCATGATTCTGTTGGGTGCATCGGAACGCACCCGTCTTGGCCGAGCTGTTTATGCCGATTCGCTGGAGAGAGTTCTCTGTGGAACTCCTTGTGATATGGGAATCTACAGGGGAATATGAACAAAGCAAAGCAAATACAAAATGTTAACCCTGATGAAGTTTATTCTTACCTGGCGAGCCGACCGGAGGGTCTGAACGACCAGGAGGTCGAAGAACGTTTGCTGGAGGTCGGCAAGAACTCTGTGGAAGTCCGCGATCAATGGAAATGGGTTCGTTCCCTCTTAAAACAGTTTACCAATTTTTTTACCATCCTTTTGAATGCTTCTGCTGTTATCTGTTTTATCGCCGATAATATCCAGCCCGGCGAAAGCATGAATGTGTTAGGATGGGCTCTGCTCGGGGTTTCTTTCCTGAACGCATTATTTAGTTTTGTGCAGGAATATCGTGCAGAAAAAGCAATGGAAGCCCTCAAGAAATTTCTGCCTCAACGTGTCCGGGTCAGGCGAAATGGAAATAATGTCGAAATCCTTGCCGAGGATCTTGTTCCCGGAGATGTTCTTATTGTTTCAGAAGGCGACCGTATAGCGGCTGATGGCCGGCTGGTCAAGAGCGGGGATCTGGTGATAAACAATGCTCCACTCACAGGGGAGTCCAAGGCACAGAGCCTCCATGAATCAGCGGTAGAGAAACGCATGTCAGAAAGCGAAAATCTTGTTTTTGCAGGATGCTCTGTTTTCAAAGGCAGTGGCGAGGCAGTCATCTTTGCAACAGGTATCAGAACAGAGTTTGGTAAGCTGGCTCAGCTTTCTCAGGCTATCAGAAGAAGTCCATCCCCTCTGGAATACAAGACTGGCCGCATGGTAAAAACCCTGGCTATTATTGCCGTCAGCATGGGATTTTCATTCTTTCTCTACGGAGTTTTTAGCGGAAGATCTCTCTGGGTAAACCTGGTATTCATGATGGGCATTATCGTGGCTACTGTTCCTGAAGGTCTTCTGCCCACGTTTACCCTGTCTCTGGCAATCGGCAGCTTGCGGATGGCTAAAAAGAACGTGCTGGTAAAAGAACTGAAAGCCGTGGAGGCATTGGGTGCGGTTCATGTGATCTGTACTGACAAAACAGGAACTCTAACTCATAACCAACTGACAATTACACACCTTGGAGATGCTCCTGCCTGCGAAAAATTCAAAGATAATGGCTCAGAGAATTTTCTACTGAAGCTTGCCCTCAGTGCATCCGAAGTCCGCAAAACAGAAGAGGGGTTTTCAGGAGATCCTCTTGATGTATCGGTTGCTGATTCTTATGTGGAAAAAGGTGGGGATTTTGCCGGTTTTGAAAAAAATATCGAAAAACATTTTGCCTTTGACGTCGAAAAAAGAAGATCAGCCGGTATCTTTTCGGCGGATTCTCAGAAGTTCTTTGTAGTCAAAGGAGCCTGGGTGGCCATCCGCCCTTTTATTTCCGGTATGCAAGCGGACTTGTCTGCACAGCCGGTCAAGGCTGATGAAGAGGCTCTTGAAAAGGCTGAGGCGGCAATCAGAAAGGTCGCTGCAACAGGTTTACGTGTCATTGCCATAGCCTACCGGGTACTTGCAGAAGGCGATTATAAAGATGCCAAACAGGACGACCTTGAGCATGATCTTATTCTTGCCGGTTTTATTGGAATCGAGGACCCCATTCGCAAAGAAGTGCCTCCTGCAGTTAAAAAGTGTCAGGATGCTGGTATTGATGTAATTATGATTACCGGTGACCATCCTGATACAGCTTTAGCCATTGCTCAGAAAAGCGGAATTGCGGTGGACGGGCAGGACAAGGCAGGAGTCCTGACAGGAGATATTCTGGAAGAATTGACCCAGGAACAGCTTATAGAGGCGCTGGGCAAGGGAGTTTCGATCTTTGCGCGAACGACTCCTGAACAAAAAATGAAAATCGTAGCCGCTCTTAAGGCTATGGACAAAGTCGTGGCCATGACCGGCGATGGTGTGAATGATGCTCCGGCCCTCAAAGCAGCCGATGTTGGTGTTGCCATGGGGAAAAAGGGCACTGATGTGGCCAGGGAGTCGGCTCAGATTGTCCTGTTGGATGATAATTTTGCTTCTATTGTAGCAGGAGTTGAAGAGGGGCGAGCGATTTTCAGCAATATAAAAAAATTCACCAATTATGTGCTTGTGGGTAATGGGCCAGAGATCCTGCCGTATCTTATTTACATTTTACTGCCGGTTCCTTTGGCTCTGACAGTAATTCAGATACTGTCTATTGATCTGGGAACGAATATCATTCCATCGATGGGACTGGGGCAGGAACCGCCAGATCCCAAGGAGATGCGTCGGCCTCCACGGGACCGAAGCGAGGGGCTTCTTACACGTCCTCTAATTATACACAGCTATCTGTTTCTTGGATTACTCGAGGCTCTGTGGTCTATTTTTTTGTTTTTCTTTGTTCTTGCAGGGGGTGGATGGGAATACGGTCAGGAGCTTGCTTCAAACAACGCACTTTATCGTTCCGCAACAGGCATTGCTTTGTCAACCATTCTGCTCATGCAGATCGGAAACCTTATAGGACGTCGTTTTATCTATCGTTCAGGGCTGGATATGGGTATCTTTAAGAATAAACTTATTTTTTTCGGGATTATTATTCAGATTGTATTTTCCTGGGCAGTCCTTTACTTTCCTCCGGCGCAAAAAGTTCTTGCTACAGGGCCGGTTTCCATAGAGATTTACTTTCTTGCCTGGCTCGGTATTCCTCTGATTTTCGGGCTCGATTTCATTCGCAAAAAAGTTGTGCAACGCCATTAGAATCTTAGTGATATTTTAGCCTTCAAAAATACCCTTTTAAGGCCTTGTGTGACGCCAAATTTAAATGATTTTGTTCACAATATCAATATGTTCCTGTGGCCCGATTCCCAGGGAACCCCATCATTCGTAATGAGTCCACATCTTAATGACTTTAACCGCTTTTTCGTCGTCAAAAACCTGATAGACTAACCGGTGTTGTATGTTAATTCGCCGGGAAAAGGCCCCGGATAAATCACCTAATAACTTTTCGAAAGGCGGGGTATTCTGGTAAGGATTCTTGCGCAATATTTCAATCAGCTTTTCGGCCTTTGGGCGTAGCCCGGAAGCGGAAAGATTTTTAGTGTCTTTTTGAGCTTGTTTGGTGAAAACGACTCGCCACATTACCAGTCAAGTTCCTGAGTGCATTCCTCGATCGGCGTGGCTAACCCTTCCCGAATTGATTCCCGCATGCCAGGAATATTTAGCAGGTACATGGTTTCCTGAATAGCGCGCCAGTCATCCTCGGAAATAAGTACAGCGCTGCCTCGCTTTCCCTTTATAATAATTGGCTCATGGGAAGAGGCCGCTTCGTCAATAAGTCGATAAAGCTTTGATCTTGCTTCAGTAGCTACTATAGTCGGCATAATTTACCTTTTAATTTAATAGAATTTATCACATCTAAACAGTACGGCATGGCGTACGCTTTGTCAAGCTTTATCAAAGGAATTTAATGGACATCTTATAATCCACCATAACAAAAACACCCTTTTAAGGCCTTATAAGACACCAAATTTAAATGATTTGTCCACAATATCAATTAAAAAAAGAAACGCCTAAATTCAACCCCATCCACCCTTGTCTATTAATTTATCAAGGAACGAAACTCTCGGACATCGCTCAAGATTTAATCGGTATATCAATTTATCAAGGAATGTCCCGAAACTCGCCCCAGCTCCCTGACAGCCCAAAACGAACAAGCTCACCACCGCCATGGAGTGCGGGAGAAAAAGCGGTCAGGTATTGAGTGCTAGCCAGCTTACTTCCCACGTTCTATATCTATAAGCATTTGTATGTATTGATCACCCGCGGCATCTATACAATCATCGCAATAGTGCTCCTCATTGAAGGGAGAAAAGACACTAACCGTTTTTCTTCCACATTGAATACAATAATCGTAATGATAATTTTTCGTGTCGCACAAATAACAATATACACGCTTACTTTCGTCTAAACTCCTTTACGTATATCTGAAACACCTTATATCCTAGAAAAACACGACGAATTAAATTCAAATATTTTCAGCAGACAATCAATCGGTTCACGATCTAATTGCATTGCCTGCCATCCTACCGCCGAACAAGGCAAATACGATGATGATTTTGTGAAAATACCAAAATAAAAAACATCACACAACAATGCTACTGCACCTGACCGCGAGAACGTCGGCGGCGCTTCGCGGATAGATTAGTAAGCGTGGCAGGTGAGTAGCGGCGTTGAGCCTGTCGAAAAAGTAAATATTTCTTTTCTTGGTAGTAAGATATAAGTGAAATATATGCTGATCTGTGATATAGAGTAGTCAACGAACTAACGACTTACCTTTGGAGAATCACAGATGGCGCGATATAGGCACTATAACTACAATCAACTGATGTTGGTACCAGTATCCCTGGAAGAACAATTGATGCCAGGCACATTGGAATATGCGATAAATCATGTGGTGGAAGAACGCCTAGATTTAAGCATTTTTGACGAGCGGTATCGCAATGACGAAACAGGACGCAAGGCAATAGCACCAGGGATTTTGATAAAGATCGTGCTTTTTGGTTATTCGAGGGGAATGCTATCATCCCGGTCTTTGGAGAGGGCATGCAATGAAAATATAATATTCATGGCTTTGGCTTGTGGGCAAAAGCCGGATCATAGCACCATTGCAGCCTTTGTTTCTTCGATAGATAATGAAATCGATTTATTAGTTACGAAGGCGCTTCTGATATGTGAAGAAGAAGGATTGCTTGGCGGAACGCATTTCAGCCTGGACGGTTTGAAGCTTTCCTCAAATGCGGCAAAGGAATGGAGCGGCACTTTTTCCGATTTAAAAAAGAAACAGGAAGCACTGAATCGCAAAGTTAAGGAGGCGATTCAGGAGCATCGGGAGGCGGACAAACGAGAACGTGGAAAGTCTGATATGCAGCGTTTTGAAAAGCGGATAAATAAACTTAAACAGAAAGCAGATCGTATCGAGAAGTTCCTTTCGGAAAACAAGCCAAAGACAGGATCGGGCGGCAAAGAGATCCAGAGCAACGTAACTGACAATGAATCAGCCAAGATGGCAACTTCGCACGGAGTATTGCAGGGTTATAATGCGAATGCAGTAGTTGATGAAAAACATCAGATAATAGTTCATGCCGAAACTTTTGGAAAAGGCGATGACGGTTCTAATATGGAACCAATGCTGGAGGGCGCAAAAGGGAAACTTGAAGCCATTGGTTGGGAGGAACCGTTAAAGAGCAGGCAGATCAGTGCCGATACCGGCTATTATAGCGTAAAAAATCTTGAGGCTTGCAAGGAAGTGGAAGTTGATGCTTACGTGCCTGATCCGCAGTTCCGCAAGAGGGATATCCGCTTTGCCGAGGCTGGTCGACACCGGCGTTCGGTTGACAAGCGCAAGGAGAGATACAAATCCAAGAAGCGCTGGTTCAGTGTGGAAGACTTTAAGTTGGATGATCATACCGGCAAACTTATTTGCCCTGCGGGCCACAGTCTGTATGTGAAGAACCGCAATTTTACTACCGTTGACGGGCATAAGGCTGTTGCATACCAAGCTCCGAAAACAGCATGCCGTGATTGTCGATTACGCTTACAGTGTTTGCGCAATCCCAATACGGTATCGCGTCAGGTTCATGTATTTTATGGTAAACGTCCAGGCAGCATCACAGATGAGATGAAGCAGAAGATCGATACTGTTGAGGGTCGCCGCACTTACAGCAAACGTCTTGGTATTGTGGAACCGGTATTTGGGAACATTCGCACATGCAAAAAAATGGACAGGTTCACTTTACGAGGCAAGATCAAGGTCAACGTTCAATGGATGCTTTACTGTCTTGTACACAATATTGAAAAGATCATCAACTACGGGAAAAGCTATGTGACAGCGCCTGAATATTAGAAGAACCTTAGCACAATCTACCAGTTATAAGCTTAATTTGCTGTATTCTGATCCCTTGTTATTGATATTGGAATGGTCAGAATATTTTCTTTCTGAAAATTATAAGTTTTATAAACAACGCACGTTGCAAATACAATAATCAACTTGCAAAATGGTTTTTCGACAGGCTCGTTCGGCAGTGGACAAAGTAAAAAAACAGGGAAAAACTGATGAAACTTTCAGAGCAAGATATCAAGCTTTTTTTTCAGTTAATGTGGGCGCTACAATTCTATGCGAATCAAAAGCTCAAGATTCATGATATTAGATGCATTGATGATTATGCTGATTCTGCTACCGACCAAAAGGTGAAAGTTCGCGAGGCACTTTACGAAAATATTGAACTCATCGATTCTTTTGTTTCGGAGAATCCGCAAGATTTTTCAACAGAAAATCTGGCTATCATTTCAGAATGGAAAAAATTCATC
Source organism: Desulfobacterales bacterium (assembly GCA_030017395.1). Taxonomy (GTDB): domain Bacteria; phylum Desulfobacterota; class Desulfobacteria; order Desulfobacterales; family ETH-SRB1; genus Desulfaltia. Next base: position 7,242 of record JASEIZ010000086.1, read on the forward strand.
AGTGGCAGTTTTTTCATTGAACGACTCTTAATGAAATATGCCGTTTTTATCCAAGAAGATAAAGTATACGGAGTATTAGGGCTTTCCCAGAGCTTCGATCAGTTGACTTATAATGCGAATCTACCTTTATATGTCGACACGGTCTTATTGCCTTTCAAGGGCAAAATTGTTTATGATGGCCTTCTAAGGTTTCAAAACATATACTTCGGTGGTGGGATAAAGCGCAGACTAAAAGAAACATATATGCGAGCCAAACAAAATAATCGAATTATCGATAGCCTGGAAAAACCCCAAGTGAAAAATCAAACCAAATCAGAACCCAAATCATTAAGAAACTGGAAACCTGAATTGGAGGAGTTAGCCCATAAAGCGAAAAAATTGAAGGGATCAGCAGAGTCTCCGGCAATTTACAGTCCTGCATTCAGTTTGGTTAACGCCAGCATTGAATTTGCGCAACTTGCAGTGTCGGATGCAAATGACCAAGAAGGGCTCCATAAAGCTTTACAGAAAGTAAGGTGTGCATTCAACAAATCGAACACTGTATTTTATCGTGAAGAATATTGAAAAAAGCCGACCAACCAGTTCACCGGATTGCCATTCCGCTGCCGCTACATGGCAACTGGTGACCAGAACGTTCGGCAGGAGATTAAGACGTGGAGATACTGAAGATTCACACCCTGGAGAAAGGGGGAATATAGGGGACTCAACTATTAAACTTACTTCTTGTCTGAAGATGTGTTATTCGAATTACATGCCAAGAAAATCGAGAACAGATGCGCCAGGGGCATTTCATCATATCATAGCACGCGGGATTGAGCGTTCTGATATCTTTAAGGACAATGCTGACCGGAACAATTTTTTAAATCGGCTTAGTAGAATCATTAAGGAAACTAATACGCGTTGTTTTGGCTGGGCGCTTATCCCCAATCATTTTCATCTGCTGCTAAAAACCGGTGATATGCCGATTTCTACAGTGATGCGACGGTTGTTAACAGGATA